>JBFWIG010000040.1:0-12003 GCA_050256115.1 Bacteroidales bacterium
GCAGAGAGCGGCCCGCAAACACATCTTTATGCTTCAATGCAACTTATCGATGCAAGTGCTCGACTCCGGCACCATTCCCCGCCACGCACAGGCTGGCTATGTACAGTCGTTCGGAAAAATCGGGCTTCCCATTTCCGAATACCTCGCAATTCCAAAAGGGTATTGGCGCGACCGAGTTGCCTTCCCCCTCTTTTATCTATGGCCCTGGCTCTTTATCAGGATCTATCGTCTGATTCAGCGCATCTCACCTACTAAAGCATGAAACAGATTGTTACACTACTTAAGGCCCTCATCTTCCTGGGCACTCTCTTTTCGGGGCTCGCCATGATGGTGACGGGCATTGCCGGAATAACTGCCAAGGTGCAGCATACCTACATAACGCTTGCAGCCATTGCCTTTCCCTTTCTGGCCTGGGGTGCTGCCCTCTTCTGGTTTTTGAGTCTGATAACCCTTCAGTGGAAAAGTCTGCTCTTCCAAACCCTCTGTTTTGCCCTCTCAATGCCCATGTTGCTGCATACTTTTGGGTTTCATCTTATGCAGCCTCGCGAATCGGCCGGATCGTTCCGGGTGATGAGCTACAATGTGAGCGGGTTTAACGAGCAGGAGGGAAAACCCACCGAAATGCTGCAATACATCCGCTCCAAAGAGCCTGACATTATCTGCTTCCAGGAATTTTCGGCCCGACCGGAGAAATATGGCTATACCCTGCAACAGATTTGCGACAGCCTTCCGGAATATCGCTACTACCATTTCCATAGCCATCATACAACGCGATTTAATTCGGGCGTAGGCACAGCCATCTTCTCGAAGTTTCCCATTACTTCGGTAGAACCTATTCCTTATGAAAGTCGGATCAATTCGTCATGCCTCTACCGAATTTCCATTCAAGGCAAAAGCGTTACATTGATAAACAATCACCTCGAATCGAACGGCCTTTCCGAAATGGATATCCACTTTATCCGTAAGCTGGTAAAGAACTTTCATTTAGACTATATCCCGCTGGTAGATGATATTGTAAAAGAGAAGATTGCCGTTGCTGCGCAAAAGCGGTTGTCGCAAGCCCGACACATCACGGAGATTGCCAAACAATCGGGCGGCGACTATGTGATTCTGTGTGGCGACATTAACGACACTCCGCTTTCGCCCACGCTTCGTCTGCTCAGAGAACACTATAGCGATGCCTTTGTAAAGGCCGGAAAGGGAATGGGTGCTACGCACCGAATGGTCCGATCCGGACTGCGCATCGACTATTTGCTTCACTCCCCAACGCTGATTCCCCACCGCTTCGAAACCGGAAAAGTCTATTTTTCGGACCACTATCCTGCATTTTGCAGTTTCACATTCGAATAACTACACATCTATGGAAGCCCTTATCTTTCTCTTCTGGATCCTCTTTGCACTGGTTGTCTACACCTATGTTGGGTATGGGGTGGTGCTATATATCCTGGTGCGAATCAAAGAGTGGCTAAAGCCCCCTGTGCACTACCCCCTTCCCGAAGAGTGGCCCCCGGTTACCCTCTTTATTGCCGCCTACAATGAGGAGGCAGTGGTAGACGATAAGATGGAGAACTGCCGACAGCTGGACTATCCCGCCGAGAAACTGACGATTTTATGGGTTACCGACGGCAGCAACGATAATACCAATGCACGGCTTGCTTCCTACCCCGATGCAACAGTGCTGTTCAATCCGGAACGGAAGGGGAAGACAGCAGCTATGAACCGGGGTATTGCATCGGTCAACACACCCTACGTTATCTTCACCGATGCCAATACCCATATCAATCGCGGCGCCATCAAGGCTATCGTAGGCGCCTTTCAGGATCCTATGGTGGGGTGCGTTGCCGGCGAAAAACGAGTTGAAGTGGCCGAAGCCGATAATGCCTCATCGGGCGAAGGTTTTTACTGGAAATATGAATCGACGCTGAAACGGCTCGATGGCCGACTCGCGGGGGCAGCCGGTGCTGCAGGTGAACTCTTTGCTGTGCGAACCGACCTGTACCAAACGATGCCGCCCGACACCCTGCTCGACGACTTTATGATTTCGCTGAAAATTGTATGCAAAGGCTACCGAACAGCCTATTGCCACACCGCCTATGCCATGGAGAGCTCATCGGCCAATGTGCAGGAAGAGGAGAAACGAAAAGTACGGATTGCTGCCGGAGGCTTACAATCGATTGCCCGACTAACTCCCCTTCTGAACCCCTTTCGCTTTGGACTCTTCTCCTTTCAATATGTATCGCACCGGGTACTCAGGTGGACCATAACCCCCGTTGCCCTCTTTCTGTTACTGCCCCTCAATCTGACCCTTGCACTGAGAGCAGAGAGCTCTTCCGTTTATGGCTGGCTTTTAGCAGGACAACTCCTCTTTTATCTTTTGGCCCTATGGGGCAAAATCCTGGCTAACAGGGAGTTAAAAAATAAGATCCTCTTTATTCCCTACTACTTTCTCTTTATGAACCTGAGTGTTTTTAAAGGCTTTTTCTATTTACAGAAGAACAAGAACGATGGCACGTGGAGCCGAGCCCTAAGAAAAGAAAAAACCTAACAAAAACAACCCTGAACAGAAGAAATCCTAACAAATTCTAGTAAATATTTTAGGATTTCTCTATCTTTGCATCATATTTTAGATGATAAATCCTTACTGCGATGAAAAATATATTACTTCTCCTTCTGCTTGTTTTATTAGGCTCTTGCGTAAAAGAGCCCGCCTCAGGCCCCAAGACTCCCGATGGATTGATGGAGGTTCCCGCCGGTTTCGACTGGAAGATGACCGACGACAAAGCCATTTCGCTGGCAGTATTAGATGCCGAACCTGCCACTGTACGGGTCTTCACCGCTTCGCAAAAGAGTCTGATTGCTTCGGGTAGTGCCAGTGTAGGTTTGCCCTTTGTAACCACACTTAACCTGCCCCATACCCAGACCACCCTCTTCGTGCAGAAGATCGCAGCTAACGGTTCGGTGGTAGAACAGACCATTACGGTAGAACAAGCCGCCGGCTTCCTCTTCCCGGCCGTATCTCCCCTGCGTAACACAGCCGGAGCCCTCCGCGCTGCCCGCGTTTTGCCCACCTTCGATAAAATCATCAATCCGGGCGACAACGGTTCGCTCGTTGCACCCTGGCAACCGGTTATCGGACAGGTGGCCTACCCCAATGTAAAGGTGACCGATGGTTACAACGGATCCCTAACATTTCATTGGACAGCAGGTCAATCGTCTACGGTCTATATCGAGGGCAATGTGACTATCACCGGTATGTCGAGTCAGGAAAAACCGGGTAATAAGATTATTGTGCTAGACGGGGCTACCCTGACTATTACCATGGATCCCTTCACCTCTATCGACGTAGAGGTCGATGAAGGAGGCACCCTTCGCACCACCAGAAGATGGTCGCTCAACGCGCTTATTACCAATAACGGATCGATAATAACCGATGGCGTATTAACCTTTACCAGCTATACCGATCACACCGCCCATCTGATTAACAACGGATCTTTCCACGCCAAGGTGAACGCGCAGGTATCGAACGCTGCAACGATTTTTAACAACACCGGTGAGGCACAATTCGACGGGAACCTGCTGTTCGACTCAAATGCCATAGGAAGCAACAGTGGTACACTTACGGTAAACAACACCTTCTCGGTTACCAACTTTTCGGAATTCGACAACTCCGGCCACATTGAGGCCGACGCAGTAAACATCACCGCCAACGGCACACTGACTAATGCCTGCAGCATCACTGCCGGCACTCTTACCAGTGGAAATCAGGGATGTACGCTTCATATTACCAATGGCGCCATTACCACCGTAGGCGCGCTGACAACCACAGGCGGGTTAACCCTCCTTATGGATCAGGGTGCTATCTTTAAAACCACCACCGTAAATGTCTATCAACTGGCTGTCAGCACCCCCACAGGAGGCACCGGTCGGTCGCTCTTCCTCTACGAAAACGGGTCGTATATCCACACCTCCTCCTTTACCGGGCCTGTAGAGGTGGTGAGCCCCAATTACGAAACCGAACAGGCGTCGTACTATAATCTCACATTTTCGGGCGGGGCAGCAGCTGTTACCGAACAGACCTATTCTATTCCCCAAACCTCCTGTAACGGAGGCGCAGGTCTGATTGGCGGAGGCGTCGATCCCAACGAGCCCAACAGTTATCTCCCTTCGATCGACGGTTACAACACCCTTGCATTCGAAGATATGTGGCCGCTGGAAGGCGACTATGACATGAACGACCTGGTAGTCACCTTCAATGTCGCGTTCTTCGAGAATGCCTCTACGGTATCGAGAATGATTATCAAAGGGAATGTACTGGCAGTAGGTGCAGGTACCCCTACCCACGGACTGGCGCTTCAACTGGATCAGACATCAGCAGCAAACGTAACCTCTGTAACCCGGAGCGTTTCCTTAGAAGAGGGTGTCTTTTCCCTCAACAGTGTCAATGGTACGGAAGCCGGGGTCCAAACAGCCGTTGTTCCCCTGTTTGCTTCGGTTTCGGATGTGATTGCCATTACCTACCAGCGGAACAATTTTATCAATACCGATCCTGTTAGCGGGAGCCGTGCAACCCCCATAGAATGGGTTGTTGATATCCGCTTCGCCGAACCGGTTGCCAAAGAGGATCTCACGCTTAATAACGGGTTAAACTTCTTTATGGTTACCGGAGGAGATAGAGAAAAAGAGGTGCATCTGTTTGGATTTGAACCCACATCCAAGGCCAATACCGCCCTTTTCGGCACCGGCGACGACGATTCGGTAAATGGAGCTACCTACTCTACGCAATATGGCTATCCGTGGGGTCTGATCATTCCCGGCAGTTTCCGTTATCCTATAGAAAAGACCCCGCTGAATCAGGCCTTCCTGCAGTTCGACAACTGGATCAGTTCAGGAAAAGTATCAAACCCCGATTGGTATATTCCCGAGGGTGGTAATGTGAATCCAGCAAAACTCTTTCCTGTAGCACCCTGATTGTGTTGTTTTCAGGATTATTTGCTATCTTCACCTTTAACCGATTTCGCAATGTGATAACGCTGATGAATAAAGTTGTGTGGAGATTGACGGTTCTTTTGGGAATCTTTCTGCTCAATCCTGTGCAGTCCGTGGCTTTTAGCCAGACTGCACAGGATTCGCTTTTGGTTGTACCCGATTCGTTGGGAAGGGCGGTTCCCTACCTGAGCGAGTTCGATGAAGAGAGTTTACTCGAAGTTACTATCCCTCCCCTGGAGGTGCTTACCGAAGCAGCTCTGCGCACCTCTCCTAACAGGGCTGCACTCCAAAAAAATATAGATATCCGGAAGGCCGAACTCAAAACAGCCAATCTGGAGTGGTTGCGCTATATCGGGGCATCGGCCAATTATGGGGTTTCGAACGCCACAAATATGTCGACAGCACCCGACATTTTCGCGCCACAAGGGCAGATGTACCGTACCTCTCAAACCAACTATTACAGCATGGGTGCCTCCATTACGCTGCCCCTGTTTACGATTGTCGACTGGAAAAACAAGGTCAAGATGCGGAAAGCGGCCATAGAACAGGCCGAAGAGAATGTGGCACAATTCGAACAGGACCTTAAACGGGAAATTCTGGCCTTTTACAACGATGCGCTTCTGGCACTTGCCCTATTAAAGGGCAAAGCACAAGCCATGGAGTTGGCGGGTGCTAACATGATCTCTATCGAGCAAGATTTCTCTACCGGCAAGGTGGGCACAGAGTCGCTCACGTTGGCCAAACAGAATCAGATGCGTTTAATGGACGAATTCGAAAATACCAAAGCAAAACTTCGCGCCTCTTTGATGACGCTCGAACTCCTTTGCGGGATGAAAATGTACGATACCGGTCAATAATATGGAACTGCTCCGATATGCCCTCCGTTTTCTCTTCCGTCACCTGCTCTGGCTGACACTCGGCCCGCTGGCGATAGGGATTATGGTGCTCTATATGAGCAGAGGCTGGATTGGTCCTTATGAGGTAAACACTACGGTCTATACCGGGGTTACCTCCAACACCTCTACCGGCGACGGCACCACTATTAACACCGCAGTAGCCAATACCAACCTGGAGAATCTGATTACCATTATCCGATCCAGGGCCACTCTCGAGCGGGTATCCATGCGCCTTTATGCCCAAAGCCTGATGAAGGGCGACCGCGACAGAGACAACACCTATATTTCGGCCGCCTCGTTCCGAGAACTTGAAAAGATTGTACCCGATCGGATCAAAGGGCTGATCGACAAAACCTCACTCGATAAGAGCGTGGAGAATCTCTTTGAGAACCTCAAACCCGAACGACTAAATCACCTCTATGGCATCCTAAACTGGTACCATCCCCACTACAGTATAAACGCACTCAAAAAAATTAACGTCCGAAGGATTCCCGGAAGCGACATGGTGGATATCACCTATTCCTGTAACGACCCGGCCATTGCTTTTCAAACACTGGAAATTCTGAATAAAGAGTTTATCACCACCTTTTCTAACCTGCGTTACAAAGACTCTCAAGAAATCATCCTCTTCTTCGAACGGGAGGTGGCTGCAGCCAAGGCAATTCTGAATAACTATGAAGACTCTCTGCTGGCATATCGCATGGAGCGTCGCATTGTTAACTACGAGGAGCAGACCGAAGCCCTTATGGCGCTCGATACAGACCACTACATTACGCTCAAGCAACTCCTCCTCGACTATGCCTCTGCGCAGTCGGCCCTTCTGGTTATGGAGATGCAACTGCAGGGCCGTGAAGATATGTTTGTAAACAACAACAACTTCATGGCCCTTATGAAAGATATCTCTGCGCTGTCGGCAGCCATGGTACGGGCCGAATCGCTTATGCCCGATACCTTAAAGGCTACCGACCCAAAGCTGCAGTACTACCGACAACGGATGGATGAGTTGACAGCACAATTAAAAACCACCTCACTTGCCATCCGCCAGAATCAGGGAACCAAAGAGGGCATGCCGGTAGAAAATGTGCTCCTCGATTGGTTAAAAGAGAAGGTTGCGTACGAGAAGGCTAAGGCTGCCATTGAGGTGATGACCAAAGAGCAGGACAAACTCGACAACATGTACACCTTCTTTTCGCCCATCGGGGCCAGCCTGAAGCGAAAAGACCGTGAAATCAATGTATCCGAACAGACCTACCTGCAATTAACACAAGCGCTCATCTCGGCACGGCTTAGGCTAAAAAATCTGCAGATGAGCTTGGGAAATGTGTCGGTGGTAACCCCACCCGTTTACCCGCTCGATTCCCTGCCCACCAAACGAAGAATTCTGGCCCTTGCTTCGATGTTTGCAGGCTTTATCTTCATTTTTTGCTTCTTCCTTCTTTTAGAATTGATAGACCGAACGCTCCGAACTGTATTCCGGACAAGCCGTTTGCTGGGCGAACCGGTAAACGGAGCCATTCCGAGGGTCAATTTCTCGGCCGACGCCGATACCGCCACTACCGAGGCCGAAAGGGATGCGCTCAGAGCCGCCTCCGCGCACCTTGCGAGTGTTTTGGTACAGAAGATGCACCCCAATCAACCGGGCTGGATTATGGTGGGAAGTCACCATCCCGGCGATGGGAAGAGCCTGCTCTGCAGGCTACTCGAGGAGCGTTTTTCGGAATTAGGTTTCTCAACGCGTTGGATTCGACCGACAGTCGATTACACCTACAATAACAAGATGTACTTTGCCGCCGATACGCCGCAATCGCTGATGGGCCTCACTCCGGAAGAGAGCAAAGCCGATAGTACCGATCTCTATCTGATTGAACTTCCCCCCAGTTCGCATGCCACCTTCCCGCCCAAGTTACTGGCAGGCGCAGTAACTAATATGCTGATATGCGATGCGGGAAGAGGATGGCATTTTGCCGAACATGAGGCGCTCAGGAGCTTTAAAGCCCTTAGCTGTAATAATATTACGATTGTATTAAATCGCTCCTCGCTCGACGACATGGAGCTGTATACCAGTCTGCTTCCTCCCAGAACCTGGTTTAGAAAACTGCGGTTCCGGATGATGAACATGGAACTGACCTCCCGCTGGAGCGGTTAAAGAGACCCCGGGCTATGCTGACTCGTATCAAATTGTTGTGTAAATCGATTCCCGTTGAACGTGTCTGGATTCATCTGTTGCTTGCACTCTTGTTGTACATTCTGGGGCGGGTTGCATTGCAGTTTGGGTTTCTCTTTGTGGGCATATTCGCAGTGGTGCTGCCGGGACTTCTTTTGGTGTACGCCATTTATGAGAAACCGAGCCTCGCGCCACTGATTGTCTTTTTGGCAGGCTACCTCAATATGGGTGTTACCCGCTATTTCCCGGCACCCCTGGGGATGGTGATCGACGGATTACTCGGGTTATCATGGATTATTCTGCTCATTAAGGGAGCTACAGGAAAGGTGGAGTTTAGGAGAATGAATTGCCTGATTACCTGGCTTGCCCTCATCTGGATGAGCTATCTGATATTGCAGCTCTTTAACCCGGAAGTGCCCGGACGCGAATCTTGGATCTTCAGTGCAAGAGGTATGGGTGGCTACTTTTTGCTGGCAGCGCCCCTCACTATACTGGTCTTTTACCGCTACCAAGACTGGAACCGCCTTATGCATATTTGGGCCGTTCTCACGTTGCTTGCCTTTGGAAGAGCGTTGATTCAAAAGCACATCGGCTTCGACCCCTGGGAGGTACAGTGGTTAAATGAAGGCAATGCACGAACACACCTGCTGCTTACCGGAACCCGCTATTTCTCCTTTTTTACGGATGCCGGACAGTTTGGCGCAACCATGGCACAAAGCGGCATTGTCTTTCTGATTATGGCCTTTCACGAAAGATCGTTCACCAAAAAACTCTTCTTTTTAGTGGTTTCGTTATCGGGCTTTTGGGCCATGGGGATGTCGGGCACCCGGGGAGCGATTGCTGTTCCGGCCATGGGTTTGATTGTCTATGTATTGTTATGCAAAGATCTTCGATTTATCGTGGTGGGCTCCTTCCTGCTGGTCTGTGCCTTTATCTTTTTTCGCCACACCTATATCGGTCAGAGCGTTTATGAAATCAGACGAATGCGGTCGGCCTTTACCCCAAAGGAAGATGCCTCTATGAACGTCCGGTTAGAGAATCAAAGGAAATTCAAAGCCTATCTGGCCGATAAACCCTTCGGTGCAGGGCTGGGGACCTCCAGTGCCAATGGGAACCGCTTCTACCCAAACTCCTACCTCGCCTCCATTGCCACCGACTCCTGGTATGTGCAGATTTGGGTGGAAAACGGCATAATAGGCCTCTCCCTCTATCTGGGGATGATGGTGATTCTGCTTGCCAATGGTGCCTATATCTCTCTCTTTAAAATTAGGCATCGAAAGGTTAACCAGCTGTTGAGGGCGCTTCTGGCCGGAGCGTCCGGAGTTCTTGTGGCCTCCTATGCCAATGCAGTTATCGGTCAGTTTCCTTCCAGTGTGATCTTTGCCATCAGTATGGCCTTCCCCTATGTAGCACAGGAGATAGACCGCGAATTGATGGACCAATCCCCCACAAAAGTATGAGCCCCTTTGTCTCTATCATCACGGTTAACTACAACGAACCGGAGGTAACCTGTGAGATGCTTGATTCACTCTACAGGCATATCCACACCCCCTTCGAATGCATTGTGGTAGATAACGGATCGACCGTTGATGAAGCGGTAATCATCGGCAAACGGTTCCCGCAGGCAATTGTTCTTCGCAGCAACAAGAATCTGGGTTTTGCCGGGGCAAACAATTTGGCCATGGCACACGCGTCGGCCCGCTATTTTCTCTTACTGAACAACGACACTACGGTAGAAGAGGATATCCTTCCCCCTTTGCTAAAACGATTTTCCCAATCGGAGCGGATTGGCGCTGTGGGGCCCAAAATCCGTTTCGAAGGAGGAGAGCGGCCCATTCAGTTTGCCGGTTACACCCCCATGACCCCTATCTCCCTGCGAAACAGACTCATTGGCTGCGACGAACCCGATAAAGGACAATACAACATCGCAAAGCCCACACCGGCTATTTTAGGTGCAGCCATGATGGTTTCGAAAGAGGTGGTAGAGAAGGTAGGCATGTTGCCCGAATCCTATTTCTTATATTACGAGGAGCTCGATTGGTGCGAACAGATTGGAAGAGCCGGATTCGAGATGTGGTACGAACCCGAAGTCACCGTCTTTCATAAGGGAAGTGTAACTGCCGGTGGAAAGGAGAGTCCGGTACGGGTCTATTACCAAACCCGAAACCGACTTCTATTTGCACGACGAAACCGGACCGCTGCTCAGCGATGGTTATCTTATCTCTTTCAGTTGGCTGTCTCCTATCCCAAAGAGTGCCTCAGAAACCTTCTGCAAAAGCGCCCGGAGTTACTCATATGGCGCACCCGGGGCATCATCGACTTTGTACTTAACCGCGACACTTTTCTGAATAAATCCTGACCACTATGGGCATTGTAACCCTTATCGACGGCGTTCTTTTTGGGCTTAGTGCCCTATACGCAGCTTACCTGCTCTTTTTTGCCCTTGCAGCCCGCACCTGGAGAGCCAAAAAGCGACAGAGCCCCGAAAGCAGACCCGATGATGCGTTACGCCGAATCGCAGTAATGATTCCTGCCTATGCCGAAGATAAGGTGATTGGAGAGTGCGTAGCGAGCTTTCTGGCACAGGCGTATCCTGCCGAAAAGTATCGGATCTGTGTGATCTCCGACCATATGGAAGAGGCCACCAATCAAACCCTTTCGGCCCTCCCCATACAACTGATTGAGGCACACTTTCCGGATGGGAGCACCAAGGTAAAGGCACTGAATCTTGCCTTTTCGCAATTAGCAGATTTCGACATAGCCGTCATTATGGATGCCGACAATACGGTTGAACCCTCATTCTTGCAAGAGATAAACCGGGCATTTTCAACAGGCTCTCGCGTTGTTCAGGCTCACCGCCAGGCAAAGCACACCGACACCCCCTTCCAGGTATTAGATGCGCTTAGCGAAGAGATTAACAACACTATCTTCCGGTTGGGTCATGTACAGGCAGGCCTTTCGTCTGCGCTCATCGGATCGGGAATGGCTTTCGAATTTTCCGGTTTGAAAGAGACCCTGAAAAGTTTTACAAGTGTAGGCGGATTCGACAAAGAGTTAGAGCACCATTACCTTCGCAGAGGCTACCGCTTCGATTATCTGCAAGAGACCCCTGTGTATGACGAAAAAATCAAAAAGCCCGAGGCTTTTGCAAAGCAGCGTAAAAGATGGCTCTCGGCCCAATTTGTCTATCTCCGGCGCTTTGGCCCGGAAATTCCCTGGGCTGTCCGGAACAGGAGGTTCGATTTTCTCGATAAAATTTTGCAAACGGCCATGCCTCCGAGAATACTCTTTCTGGGAGGCACCTTTCTCATAGCCCTCCTTACACTGCTTCTGTTTAGGCCATTGTTTAGCAAATGGCTTGCTTTATGGCTCACCGTGTCGTGTACTCTTGCCATTGCCATCCCTAACCGGTTATGGAACCGGAAACTTATTACTGCGGCACTCTATGCAGGACAAGCATTTGTGCTTATGTTCCTGACCCTTTTTCGTATAAAAGGGGCCAATCGGCGTTTTATCCATACCTCGCACGGCAACTAATCAGAGTTGATTATAGAGGTCAAGCACCTTCCCGGCCGATTTTCGCCAAGAAAACCGGGTAGCCCGCTCCAGCCCGTATCTACTTTGCGTTTCGCGCAGCTGCTCGTCGGTTTCGAGGCGGAGTAGCCAGTCGGCAATCTGGTCGGGCATAAATGGATCGACCAGGAGCCCGTTAGGTCCTGCAACCTCCGGCATGGAGGAGATAGAAGAGGTGAGTACAGGCGTGCCACAAGCCATGGATTCGAGAACAGGAATACCAAATCCCTCACGCAGTGAAACATACAAAAAAGCAACAGCACCACTGTACCACCAGGGGAGATCTTTCCAGGATACAAACCCGGGAAGTATGATATGTGAATAGAGTTCCGTTGCACCAATCTGAAGCAGATAATGTTGCAACTCATCGCCCGATAAAGCGGT
>JBFWIG010000041.1:0-11927 GCA_050256115.1 Bacteroidales bacterium
TGAGCGTTGTCGATGCCTCGAACGGATAAATGGGTTTGGCATTTCCCGCAAAATTGTAGCTCAAACCGCCTCCGGTTTGGGTTTGTCGGTTATACGCTGTATTGGGGTTCCGGGCATAGCTTTCGTTAAAGGAGTAACTGGCCGACAGATTCGACGGATCGTATATCCGGGGTTCTCCCTCCCTCTTAGGCAGGTATCGCACCTGTGAGAGTGTAAAGCTCTTCCGCTTCTGATAATCTTGTGAGAAGTGCTTAATAGAGTCTTTCTCGGCCTTCGACCCGGCGCGCGATAACTTATCTTTTAATCGGATATCGGGGTCGACAGGATCATATTCGGGATTAGAAAAGGACTCTCCATACGAAGCGTAGAGCGGGATCTCCAAATTAGCCTTAAGGGGTAGAAGTTTACCTAACTCCATGTTCGACGACATATTGTAAGCAAAAAAGTCGTTTTTACTCCGCTCGTTCACCTTTTCGTTGATGGCGCCAAAACCGGGAGTACTCTTTTCGGCCATCATGTGGAGGGTGCCCAGATCGGCCAGGACAAGATTCATCCGGGCATTGGCTGCCCATCCGCTGTTGTTTTCAAAGTCGCTCATTCTAAGTTCATTGACCCATATTTCGGCCGATCTTGACTCGCCGGCTTTGTAAGGGTCGGAAGGATAGCGGATACCAATCATAAGGGCCCTGATTTCGCCCAGATTGGGATTTCCCATTACATAGAGGCTTCGGCCTTCCGAATCCATCCGGAAAGGAGCCGATAGCGAAACACCCGACCCGGCACGACGCATTGCCTCGTTTCGGGCCTGCTTGATATCGGTGAGCAGTTGCAGATCCAGATCGAGCCGATTCTCAGCGGGCCAGATTACCTCGCGGTCGATCGATCCCCAGGGGGTTAGCGAGAGAGGAATTTCATATTCGTAGTAGTTATTTTGGAAGTCGGTACCTATGCGCACAAACAGGGAAAGCTCTTTATCGTAGAGGGGCTTGCCCACCATCTGTTCGGCATGTACCTCCATCTGCATGCGTCGGTATCTGCGCAGGTCGTAGAGCACATTTTTATAGGCAGCCCGCGCATCACCGTTTGCCAGGTCGGTTACACGGAGCACCATCGACTGTTCGTTTTGCTGTTGTTGCTGGCGGGAGGTGCGATCCATTGTTCGTTCAATACCGGGAGGAAGTCGGTATCCGACGGGCTGTTTCCCTGCATTCTCCTCTATATTCACAGAGCTGATGTCAATGCTGCCGTCGGTGAGTTCGGGCGAGGTGGTTGTTTCGCCCGGCGAGCGGAGGTTTCGGGTATATTTCCGCCACTCGCTGCGAACCAACTCCATTTTGGCAAACCGGAGCACCACGGGATGCGAAAAGCCGTGTAACCAGAGGCGCATAAACCGAATAGACCGAAAGTCGCGGATTGAGCCTACCGTGCGCTCAAAGCGAGAAAGCGGAATGCGGAACTGATACCAGCGTACCGAAGAGGTGTCGCCATTGGGAAACTTTGTCTGATCCCAAACAATATCGGTGATGAAGTTTTCGCCCACCTGTTTGAGGTGGTCGGGGCGAATACTAATCCGGTACTGGAAGAAATTTTCGTTCTCGTTGAGGGTGTTGTCGCCGTTCAGGTCTTCGTTGTCGGGGAGGCTTGTGGCATACGCATTCACAGAGCTGGAGTTCCCTTCGGGCAGTGTGTAATATTTGTACCGTTCAAGAATTCCCCGCTCCTCCTGATCCAACTGAGCTCCCCGGTAAAAACTGAAATCGTCCGATGCAGGGTCTTCCTGCAATAGAGAAAAGGGCTGGCCCGACATCTTCGAAGAGGCCTGCGACAAAAATTCTGAAAAGAACGAAACTTCATCGGTTGAGTTGAGCCCGTCGAGCCCGACATCCTCCAGTTTTCGTTGCTCCATATCGCCCGTAAAGGCATTAACCAACGACTGCGTGGCCGGTACCCGACCCCATACGGTAGAATCGAGCGCTCCGGCCATCAAACCGTTTTCGAAAAATTTTCGAGAATCTTTCAACACATCTTCCGAGACATCTCCCAGATTCAGATAAAGATCGCCCCCTTTCAGGGTACCCTCCTCATCTTCGACAAATGGATCCATCACCCAAAATTCGATGAATTCGATATTCGACGATTCGAAATCCGACACCGGCATTGAACGCATCATTCCCCCCCAGCGGGTTTCGGGTCGGGAGAGGAATCCGTTTTGCTGTACATTCACTGCATCAAAATTGTAGGGGCCGCGCTCAGAGGGGTAAAAGGCCACATTCAGTACCGGCATAGTGGCCGGAACGCCATTGGGGTTCTCTTTGTTCTTAAAGATATTCTGCTCCTCAATTTGTCGTACAAAGTGGCTGGAACGGGTGTCGGGATTGTTCCGGATATGTGCCGGGGTAGAGCCGGAGAAGTAGTTGGGATTCACAAAGAGCGGGTCTATCACATACCACGAGAGAAGCGAGCGGTTTTTACCCGTTTCGGTGGTTTGGGTGAGTGCTCCTTCCGGAAGAGCGGGTTGTCCTTCGGGAACGCTCGAGATCTTCCAAAGATTCTGTGCCAGCAAATTGATGCTGGTTTCGCTCGCTTCGAAATCGTCGATATAGGAGGTGCCTTTTTTCTGGATCGAACCCGCATCGCCCGGTAGCAGTTGTGCCATCTCTGCAGAGAGCGTGATAGACGACATGGCATCGGTTTTCCGGAAGGGCAAGCGGTTTATCAATCGGGTGAGGGAGGGCAGATTGGCCGAATAGTCGGCTGTAAGCCCCCAGATGGTATTCGAAATGGCCTCCTCGCCCAGCGTCACCTTTTGGGTGATCGGTTTTTCGGTGAGATTCATAACCGTTGCACCCAAACGTAACTGGTCGGATACTTTGTATTCGAGATGTGTGCCAATAAGCGTTTTGGTCTGTACGTTGTAAAGGGTATTATCTTCCGAAATTATTTGTACCGGGACCCCTGAGTCGAGAATACCCTGATTGAGTACCGTCACCTTCCCTGTGGCATAGTCTACCGTGTAATCGCTGTTTTCGGTGAGCAGTTGTCCTCCTGCAATCACCTTTACCGAACCACGGCTCATTTGCGAAGCGTTGAGCTGCACCGCCGAGCCGGCAGTAGAGCTGATGGTGCCCCCAATGGTAAAGCGGTTTTTTTCGGCCAACTGCCGCGCGCGGGTGAGGGTGGAATCGTATAACTCCTGAAAAACATATTTCCGAATAACGGTTTCCGACACTCCTTTGGCTTGCAATGCATTGCGAAGGTTGGAACCGAAAGGTTCCAAGACCGGGAAGATCATCAAGCCCGATTCCGAGAGGATGGTACCCCCTTCTACATAGTCGAACACTCCGTCGGGCGATGGATCGTTGTTCTGGTTGAGCCTGTCGAGGCGCATCAAACGGATAAGCAACTCATTCTGCAGATCCTCCTCGGGCAAATAGTTAATGGAATTGCCGCTGTTCGGATCCTGATACAGCACATGGAGTTGGAACTTATCGCGATTAATGGGATAGGTGCCCAGGTTATAGATGTTTTTCATCATCAACCGCCAGGTGGGAAGTTGAGGCGAGAGGTTGGTTCCCTTCAGCAACTTCACGAGCAGGGTTTGCGGGTTGGGAATACCCGAGGTTGAGAGCTCTCCCACCTGAAAGGTTTGACCGTTAACCGTATATTCGAAAGCTACCGCGAGTACCTCATCGGCATTCAGGGGCGATTTCAGGGAGATAAAACCGAGCGACCGATGTAAGGTGTACTCCTGTTCGGTGAGGCGGCGTGCGTTTTCTACTTTCTCGTAATCTTGTCCCTGCCGAAATTGCAAGGCAACCAGAGGCTGGAGCGAACCGGTAATCTGGCTTACCTCGCGTACGTTATAATTGCTGAGCAGCGCTTGGTACATTCCATTGGCACTGTTCGAGGGGGTGGTTACCGACGGTTGCCCGGCGAAGGCAGGAACCCGGTTATAGATATAGGGGGTTGGTTCGGCCAGATCGTTTGCAGCCAGTATGTTGCGGGCGTCTGTAAATTGGCTTGTTTTGTTGGTGACCCACACCTCAATCCGGTCGATGGTGATATCGGAGGTGATGATGGGCAGATTTTGCATGGCTTGTTCAAATCGGTCGCGGAAAAAGGCCGAGAGGAAAAAGTGTTTATTCTCTTCATATTGATCGGCGGCAATCTCATATTTTGAGGTTAGTGCACCTCCCTGCATAGTGGTTACCGATGTCTCCCCATTCTGTTTCGAGAAGAGGGTGGTAACCGAAAGTCGGCCAAACTGCATCTCCGACTTTACCCCAAACAGATTTTGCCCTCCGTTAATAAGGGTGCCCGACAATGGGAAGGAGACATTACCTACCTCAATTTTTTTGATAATCTCATCCTCTTTGCCGGTGTAGTCAAGTTTAATCTCATTCTCGAAATCGAAGACCGATTCGCTGTCGTATCGGATCGACATATTAATGCGGTCGGCTATGGTGCCGGTAACGCTCATTTGGATCTTCTGGGCGAAATCGAATGTCGAAGTTTTTCTGGCACTTTCGCTGATATTGGGATTGTCTATCCGTGAGGTATTCATTTTCATTATCATCTCGGCCGAACCCTGAGGCGTAATGGAGATGAATCCGGTACCGAGCAGATTGGAAAAGGGGTTCTCTTCTGTTTGTAGCAGAGAGGCGGCTCCCTGTGGTAGGTTTGACGTTTGTAGAGGGGATACTCTCGATACATACCCCTTCCAACGGTCGGCTTTGGCTTTTTGGAGCGAATAGCGTTGGAACTCGGTTACACTCATACGGTATTCCGGTACCAGGTTAATTTGCCCCACCTTTTGTCGGATCACAAACTGCCCCAGTTTTGGGTCGTATTCGTAGGTGGGAAGGAGGTTTTTCGGGGTCAGCGGCTCGGCACGGAGAGAAGGCATTTCCAGCTCATACTTTTTTTGCAACGATTTCCACAGCCCCTCTCCTTCTGTACTATTGGCCGACAGTACTCCCTTCTCCTGTCCCTGAACCACCGCAGGGGATAAAGGAGAGAGCAGTAGGAAAACCAATAGCCCTGGGATTCGTGTGTTCAATCTGTGCAAGAATATACGGTTACATGTTTCTTAACCCCTGTTTTATGAGCTCTTCGACAGAAAATTCGGGATGCACTGCCGATAGTTTCATTACCACCTTTTCTACAGCTGCTTTGGGAAAACCCAGCCCTGTGAGCGCCATTATGGCTTCGTCTCTGGCCGTTACTGCAGTGGGTGGCCCCTGCTCACCGGCACTCGACAATCCGGATCCCATCTTATTTTTCAGATCGACAATAATTCGTTCGGCCGTTTTAGCACCGATGCCCTTTACAGAGCTAAGCAGACGCACATCCGATACAGCGATGGCCTGCCTGATTTCGTCGGGATTCAGCGAGGAGAGAATCATGCGGGCCGTATTGGCTCCCACGCCCGATACGGTAAGAAGAAGTCGGAATATTTCACGTTCGTGGCGGGAATAGAACCCGAAAAGCACAAATGCATCTTCCCGTACCACCTGATGCAGAAAGAGCCGCAGTGTGCCGTTGTTGCCTGTTTTGCCGTTTTGGACGGCCGAATAGGTACAAAGCGATATGTGGATCAGATACCCGATGCCTCCCGTTTCTATCACTACATTTGTGGGTGTGACTTCTGCGGGGCGGCCTTCTATAAATTCGTACATAAGCACCTCTTTATGCAGACAAATGTAAAAAAAAAGCCACACAATCGGGCACCGCTTTCCGACCCCTGTGGCTCAAACCGTTAATATTACTAAATAACTAAACAGGCCCCATTCGTTTCCCGAAATATGTACTACTTTTGCCACCCGGATTGTTGCGTTTGAATCCGTATACTAATAAGCACTTATTTATGTTTGAAAAGAGAAGTTTTGGAAGAAAATCTGAGAGAGATTCCGCTTCCGGCGAAAAGAGAGATGAGAGCCCGCGCGGTGGTTTCCGGCGCAGGGACGATGACGGTGGAGGGTATCGCCGTCGCGAAGAAAACGATCGTGGCGGATTTGCGCGCCGCGAAGGAGGAGAACGTAGCGGAGGTTCAGACCGCAAAGAGGGGTTTGGCCGTAACAACGGGTTCCAACGCCGTGAGGGCGGAGAAAGAGGCAGTAGTTTCCCGCGCCGCGAAGGCGGTGAGCGAAATGGCAGTTTTACGCGCCGTGAAGGTGGTGAAAGGGGAGGAAGTTTCCCGCGCCGCGACGGTGATTTTCAAAGGGGAGGCGGTTTTCGTCGCCCGGAAGGAGAAGAACGCTCGGGTCGTCCCGACGGTTTCCGTCGCAATCAGGACGATTCCCGCAGTGGTGGATTTCGGCGCAGTGAAGGAGGCGAACGTTCCGGTGGTTTTGCACGTCGCGAAGGTGAAGATCAGCGTGGCGGTTTTGCACGTCGCGAAGGCGGATTTCAGCGTCGTGAAGGCAACGACCGTGGCAATAGTTACCCCCGTCGTGAAGGCAGTGACCGCGGCAGCAGTTACCCGCGCCGCGAAGGCAGTGACCGCGGCAGCAGTTACCCGCGCCGCGAAGGTGGTGAAAGGGGCGAAAGAGGCGGCAGTTTTCAACGCCGCGAAGGGGGCGAACGCTCCGGCGGTTTTTCGCGCCGCGACGGTGAGGAACAAAGAGGTGCTTATCCCCGTCGTGAAGGCGGTTTTTCCCGTCGCGACGATGATCGGGGCAACAGTGGTTTCCGCCGCAGAGAAGATGGCGAACGCAGTGGTGGATTCCGCCGCAGAGAAGATGGCGAACGTGGTGGATATGCTGGCCGTGAAGGTGGCGACAGAGGTCGTTCCGGTTCAGGCGGGCCGCGCAAATCTTTTTCGTTCGACAAATCCAGGCGTCCCCGCGTATCGGTCGATGCGCCTAAGAGCTATGCTCCCGATCCGATCGACGAGAATGCAACCATCAGACTCAATAAATATATTGCCAACACAGGTCTCTGCTCACGTCGTGAGGCCGATAAATATATCGAAGCAGGCCTGGTAACCGTAAATGGCGTAGTCATTTCTGAGTTGGGTGTAAAAGTACTCCCCACCGATGATGTGCGATACAATAACGAACGGCTTAATCCTGAGCGTAAGGTCTATCTTTTGTTAAACAAGCCTAAGGATTACGTTACCTCGGTTGATGATCCCCATGCCACCCGCACAGTAATGGAACTGATTGAGGGTGCCTGTAAAGAGCGGATCTACCCTGTTGGCAGGCTCGACAGGATGACAACCGGTGTTTTGCTTTTTACCAACGATGGTGAAATGGCATTGAAACTGACTCATCCGTCGAACGATGTAAGGAAAATCTATCAGATAACCCTCGATAAGAAGGTTTCGCACGAAGATTTGATTTCCATAGCCTCGGGTGTGGAGTTGGAGGATGGTTTTATTCAACCTAACGAGGTTTCGTATGCCGATCCCGAAGACAAACATATTGTGGGCATAGAGATTCATTCAGGCCGAAACCGGATTGTGCGTCGTATTTTCGAACAGTTTGGTTACAAGGTGGTTAAGCTCGACAGGGTTTACTTTGCCGGGCTTTCCAAAAAAGGACTTACCCGCGGGAAATGGCGCTTCCTTACTACACAGGAGGTGGGCTTTTTGAAGATGTTGAAGAACAACTAGTGGCAAAAAAAATCGCCCCCCGGTCTTCACCTGTAATAGGGTGAGGGTCGGGGGGCGATTTTTTTTTAGTGCTCTGGTGCTTCGAAGCGCGTGCGCGCTTCGAGTGCTGCGCTTCGCGCAAAGGGTTAACGGTAAATGCGCTTCGCGCGAAATGGTTAATGGTGAATGGTAAATGCGCTTCGCGCGAAATGGTTAATGAATTAGATCGCGCAAGCGCGAAAAGTATTGAAAATTAGCGAATTATAAATTAATAATCTTTTCGCGCTTGCGCGTATAACTGATTCACCATTCACCATTCACCATTTTGTCGCAGCGGCTTCTCTCCGCTTAGGCCTCTTGCTGCAGGAGGGCAAAGTCGATTGCCTGGTCTACTGTGGAGAGGTAGTGGAAGTTGAGGCCTTCGAGGTAGCGGGCGTCGATCTCTTCTACATCTTTCAGGTTTTCGTCGGAGAGAAGGATTTCGGTGATGCCGCTACGTTTGGCCGCAAGGATTTTCTCTTTGATGCCGCCAACCGGGAGGATCTTGCCGCGCAGAGTGATTTCGCCTGTCATGGCGAGCGACGGACGCACTTTTCGTCCTGTAAGGGCCGAGGCCACCGAAATGGCAATGGTGATGCCGGCCGAGGGACCATCCTTGGGAATAGCGCCTTCCGGAACATGTACATGGATGTCGGTATCTTCAAAGAGGTTGCTGTCTAGTCCCACCTTATCGGCATGCGACTTGAGCCATTGAATGGCTATCACGGCCGACTCTTTCATCACATCACCCAGGTTTCCGGTGAGGTTAAGCTTCCCTTTTCCTTTGCTGGTGCTGGTCTCCACGTAGAGGATCTCTCCTCCCGATGGGGTCCAGGCCAGACCGGTTACCACTCCCGTAAACTGATTTCCAATATATTTGTCGCGATGATATTTGGCAATACCCAAGATCTTGGTTGCCTCTTCGGGGGTGGGGTGTTGGGGATAAGGCGAATCGGTGGCAATCTTCAGGGCAATATGCCGAACCATTTTGGCCAACATCTTCTCCAGACGTCGAACGCCCGATTCACGGGTGTACGATTCTATAATATACTCCATAGTGGTATCGGGTACAGCTATCTGCGAAGGGGTAACGCCATGCTCCGATAGAAGCTTGGGCATGAGATGTTTCTGTGCAATCTCAATCTTTTCTTCGGTGATATAACCGTGCACCGAGATTATCTCCATGCGGTCGCGAAGAGCCGGATGGACGCTCTCCAACGCGTTGGCAGTGGCCACAAACATTACCTTCGACAGGTCGAAATCGATCTCCAAAAAATTGTCATGGAAAGCGCTGTTCTGTTCCGGATCGAGTACCTCCAAAAGTGCAGAGGCAGGATCGCCCTGCGCACTGCTTCCCAACTTGTCTATCTCGTCGAGAACAAAGACCGGATTGGCTGTTTTGGCCTTAATCAGACTGTGTATGATTCGTCCGGGCATTGCCCCGATATAGGTTTTGCGGTGACCTCTTATCTCCGACTCATCATGCATACCCCCCAACGACATCCGAACATACTGCCGACCCAATGCAGAGGCAATCGATTTTCCCAGCGAGGTTTTCCCCACACCCGGAGGGCCTGTCAGGCAGAGAATGGGCGACTTCATGTCGTTTTTAAGTTTCAGCACTGCAAGATGCTCTAAAATACGCTCCTTTACCTCCTCGAGGCCGGAGTGGTCTTTGTTGAGTATTTCGCGGGCTCTTGCCAGATCGAAATTATCTTTCGAATAGTCGTTCCAGGGCAGATCGAGCAGAATGTTGAGATAGTTAATCTGTACCGAATACTCTGCAGCCGCAGGATTCTGACGCTTTAGCTTCTCTACCTCCTTTGTAAAATGGGCTGCAACCTCTTTGCTCCAGAGCTTTTTTTTGCCCCGTTTCACCAACTCTTTTATCTCCCTCTCTACCGGATTGTTTCCCAGTTCGTTTTGGATAGTTTTAATCTGCTGTTGGAGCAGGTATTCTCTTTGCTGTTGATCTAAGTCGTGCTTCACTTTCGATTGGATATCACGACGCAACTCCAACATCTGCAACTCCTTAGAAACCAGCTCAAGTAGCGCTACCCCTCTGCCTGCAATTTCGTCGATTTCGAGCAATCGTTGTTTTTCCGATGCTTTGATTCTTGCATTGGTGGCAATAAAATGGGTCAGAAAATCGGGACGTTCCGAATTCTTTATCATAAACGACACCTCCGGTGAAGGGTCGCCCGAGAGGTCGTTGATGCGAAGAAACAGCTCTTTCAACGATTCGGAGATGGCTTCGAGCTCTCGTGACTCCTGGTCCGGAATCAGATCGTCCAGTAGCGTTATCTTTCCTTTGAGATAAGGATCGGTCTGTTCTATCGATTCAAGCCGGAACCGTTTTTGCCCTCTGATAATGACCGAAGTAGAACCATCGGGCATCTTTAGCACCTTAAGAATCTCGGCAACGGTTCCTACGGTGTAGAGCTCCTTTAAGCCGGGATCCTGGATGGTGGGATTACGCTGTGTCAGGGTTCCGATTACAGGAGCTTTCTTATGGCACGCCTCCACCAGTCGTATAGAACGGTCGCGCCCAACGGTAATCGGAATGATTACCCCTGGAAAGAGAACTGCGTTACGCAGGGGCAGTAGAGGTAACAGTTCAGGAATTTCCTGATCGAAAGGCTTTTCGCCATGCTCTTCAATGATTGGGAAGATTTCACAACCTTCTCCCTCTTCCTGCATAAACATCATATCTTCTATCGAATATTCACGATCCATTTTGTCTGATTTCTCTGAGTGGTCCGTTCAACACGCCCTGTAACTACAACAATGGCTGTACAAAAATGTTTAGTCGGCCGGAACTATAGCTGTAGAATCGGGGGTGCCCAACCTGCGGTAACCCGATCTTTGCGGAGCCGATAACCGGGGGAAGGTATCGGGTTCAACCGCTCTGAGCGTATCGGAAACGACTCTCGCGGAGTCGTTTTCTCCTTTGGTGAGTTGCGACATCTTTGCCGCAATATCGCCTTTACTGTTGTAGAGAGAGAAGAGGGTAAAATCGCCCTCTTCAAGATACGATTCCAATCCGTTCTCTCCGATAATTACCCCCTTATTGACCTTGGTAATACGGGCCACCTTTCGGGTATAAATTTTCTGGTTTTGTTCGTCCCAGAAAAGTTGTTCGGTGTTGATTCTGTCGCCGGCCTTATTAAACCCCACCACATCGCCACGCGCTTCCCATAACTTCTCTTTTTCGTAGTAGATGGCATATTTGGCGGTGAGTTCACCCCTGATAAGGGTATCCTGATCGAAGGATTCCACATGAATACCTTCCGGGAACTCGGTATAGGGTTTCTCCTCTTCGGCAAAAGTGAGCATAAGAGGGGCTCTCACCCTTGCTTTAAGTCGGCCCGAATCGGAGTAGACCATATCCAGATTTCGGGTTGTTAAAAGAGGCTCCTTGCTTTCGTTCTGGAGTTTAAGGATAGTCTCCATATCATTCCGACATGCCGTAGCCGTCAGAACCATTGCCACAACCAAAAGAGATCGGGTAATGCGAAATAGAGCGGGCTTCGGCATGTCGGAAACAGGAAACGCAGTTGGCTGTAAAACAATTAGTATCTGGCGCGGGTTGTCTCGTTAATCCAACCGCCCACAGTATAGGAGTCGCCCTCTTTAATACTGAAGAAGAAACCGTCTTCGCTCGAGGGGAACTGTTTGGAATAGATGCCGATTAATTCATTGGCTTTTTCTGCACAGTTACTGTCGATTGTTCTGGCCTTGATGAATTTGTCGACAGCGGCCCAATAAACAGCTCTTCTCTTAAATTGTGCTTCGGCCGACTCTCCTGCAGCGATATTTTTGGCTCCCTGGGCGTAAATGGTACCCACCAACAGATAGGGATCACCCCAGCTTTCGCGTGCGCTGATAGCCAAACGGGCAAACTTGAGGGCCTCCATCGGCTTGGAGAGTTGGTTTTGCTGAATCAGCGCCATCTGGTAATAATAGTCGGCTTTATTGTCGGTTACCGTATCGGTATCGATAGCTATCTGCAGATATTCAACGGCTTTTGCGTAATCCTGCTTACGTAGGAAGAGTTTGGCCATACCATACGAGGCCTGTGCGGAAGGCTCTTTCTGAATTAACTTTTCGGTTACCTTTTCAAACAGGGCGGCAGCCACCTCGTCGCTTTCAATGCAGTTGTTCTTAATGAGGAGGGTCTGGATGCGTTTGAGCAGCTCTACATCTTCCGGATTGGCTTCGAATTGGGGCTTGAATATCCGGATAATGTTTGCGCAGTCGGCAACGCCACTGGCCACGAAGAGGGAGTTAACCT
>JBFWIG010000042.1:0-11907 GCA_050256115.1 Bacteroidales bacterium
AAACGACAATTTCGGTTTGTTTTTACAGGCAACGGTTGCCAGAAGAAGAAACAGAGTTGTATATCTTAGTAAGTACTTCATAGTTGTTTGATTGGGGTCGTTATGTATATAAGAGCGGATCCTGCGCGGCCTTCCGGTTTTGGATACCGATTTGTTGAGTAATCTTCATGACTGCAGATGGATTGTATGGGTGATATTCGGGGTTACGTACAATATGCCTAGGTTGTTACTATCCGCAACAAATATAGGTAAGAGATTTGTCAGATAGGACAGGCGTATAGGTTAAATACCCAATTGGGATGATTTGATTTGGCTGTTCGAAAGCACTTTGGGCCATTAGAGCATCTCTCGATTAATCGCTGTTTTTGCGCAGATAATGGAAATTGCTCATCTTGAACATGAGGGTAAGATTATCCGCCTGAAGCGGGGACTGTATGTGATTTCGTCGGGTGTGAGCAAGCAATTGCTTTCGAAAGAGTTGATAGCAAATCATCTCTATGGCCCATCGTATGTTTCGATGGATAGTGCCTTGTGTTATTATGGGTTGATTCCTGAACAGGTATATACCGTACGGTCGATGACTGCGAATCGTGCAAAGCGCTATGATACCCGGCTTGGTCGGTTTGAGTATGTGACGGTTGGAAAAGCCTATTATCCGATAGGTTTAAGCCAACATATAGCGAATGAAAAATATCCCTTTCTCATTGCTACGCCCGAGAAGGCACTTTGTGATCTGCTTGTTGCCACTCCCTGTTTAAAATTGCAATCTTTGAAGGCCTTGGAAACCTATCTGGAAGAAGATATCCGGTTCGACACCTCTGCCCTAGAGAAGATGGATCCTACGGTGGTTGAACAGTGCCTGATAACAGGTAAGAAACAGGCCAATTTGAAATGGTTGCTAAAACGATTAACGCGATGATATTATTTGTTTGACACTGCAAGGTCCTTCACGGTTGGGTATTGCGGCTGCATTGATGTTGGGGCACATAGTCCGACAGAAAATTGAAAGTTCATCTATATTTGGCAGATTGTAACTTTAAAGTTACATTTGCGTTTAGGAGATTAAGCGGGTTTATGGAAAAGATTCGAGAGATAGTCGCGTATAAGCATTACTTTGAAGAATTCTTACTAAAGCAACCCAAGAAAGTTCAGGACAAAATTTACAAAGTGTTAGAAGTGATTGAAACTCTTGAAAGAATTCCAACCCATTGTTTGAGATTATTGGTAGGAACCAATGGATTGTACGAAGCAAGAATTCAACTTGGAAGCAATATTTGGAGAGTGTTTTGATTCTTTGACAAAGGAAGACTGGTGATTCTTCTGAATGGATTTCAAAAGAAAACACAAAAAACACCAAAAAATGAGATTGAAAGGGCGTTGCACCTAATGAACGAATACTATGAAAACAAAAAATAACAATCGGGAATTAAGCTCTTGGTCGGAAATAAAAGACAGAGTTTATGGAGAAACAGGAACTGATAGGCGCGACTCCCTTGAAAGAGACACTGAAGCCTTTAGAATTGGGTTGCTCTTAAGGCAAGCCAGAGAATCTAAAAAATTAACGCAGGAAGACTTGGGAAAAATCATTGACAAGAAAAGGACATACATTTCCAGGGTAGAGAATAATGGCAGTAACATTACGCTGAGTACACTATTTGAAATTGTAGAAAAAGGGTTGGGTGGAAAAGTGAACATCTCGATTGAAATTTAATCCCAAGAGAATACAGCCGTACCTTCTTCGATTCTTCTTCGAATCTTGTTCGATGGGCTTTGATTTGGGCTTCAGCCTCTATCGAACCAGGTACGAACGAAATACGAATGAAATACGAACGAAACCCTTGCAAAAGGGTGAGTGCAGGGAATATGACGGGGCTTTTTGTAGCAGCTGTGCGATTTTTTGGGAGAATCCGGTATCTTTACTGAAGTTCATTCACTTTTTACACGCTCGCTATGGCACATTTTTCTCTATCTCTTTTTTCTGTTTTCTCTCTCTGTTCGCTTTTGTCGTTGCAGGCGGTGGGTCAGGCCACCGGTGGGCAGATGCGACGAGGGGCGGTTCAGGGTGTTCAGGAGCCATCCGATTCGGTGCGGATTGTAAAGCCCGATCCGACAAAACGGTATCAGACCCTCGAAGGTTGGGGTAGTTCGCTCTGTTGGTGGGCCGCTCAGGTGGGCAGTTGGGATGAGGCGAAGGTCGACAGTATTGTAGATCTGATCACTTCGCCCGATAAACTCAATATGAACATCTTCCGGTATAATATCGGGGGTGGCGACGATCCTTCGCATGCCGATGGCCATATGGTGAAGGGGAAGGGGAAGCGCGCCGAGATGGAGGGGTTTAAGGCTTCGGCCAGTGCACCCTATAATTGGGATGCCGATAAAGCACAGCGTATTATTATGCTGAAAATTAAGGCCAAACGCCCCGATGCGGTGTTTGAGGCCTTTTCGAATTCGCCCCCTTATTGGATGACTGTGAGTGGTTGCGCGGCAGGTCATGAAGACCCGATGAAGGACAATCTGAAACCTGAATATTACGAGGCCTTTTGCGACTATCTGATAGAGGTGTGCAAACATTATAACGAGAAATACGGGCTGGTTTTTAAAACGCTCGAACCCTTTAATGAGTCGACTTCGAACTATTGGAACTATCTGGGAAGCCAGGAGGGATGCCACTTCGATGCGGAAACGCAGATAAAGATTATCCGGATTTTGTATCCCAAGCTGAAAGCAACCGGATTAAAAACGGTTCTTTCTGTATCGGACGAAACCAATATTGCCTCTTTTCTCAAGGTGACGAAGGCCTATCAGGCGGCGGGCGATATTCTTGACAAGGTGGGACAACTCAATACACACACCTATTCGGGTAGCAATGCAGAACGGGAAGAGGCCTTCCAGCTGGTAAAAACCATCGGAAAACCCTTTTGGCAATCGGAAACCGGACCCAGCAGTGGACGGGGTTTGCAGAGCAATCTGTTGCTAGCCCGGAAACAGTTTCAGGATCTGCAGATTATGAAGCCTCAGGCGTGGCTTGATTGGCAGTTGATGGAGGAGGGGAACGACACCTGGTGTCTGATGCGCTGCAATTTCAAGACCCAGGCGTATGAGCTGGTGAAAAACTTCTATGTGCGCATGCAGATCACCCGCTTCTTCAAACAGGGCTGCACCTTTATCGAAACCGGCAATGAGTCGGTTCTGGCCGCCCTCAATCCCGGTGGCAAAGAGTTGGTAGTGGCCTGTCTGAACACCTCACGTTCCGAACAGCGATTCCGCATAGATCTCAACGCGTTTGGTTCCACAACCGGAAAAACTGAAGCCTTCCGCACCAGCGAAACCGAATCGTGCACCCCACTCGCCGACATCACCACCCGGGGGAATGCCCTACCCTACGCAGCGCCTGCGCAGTCGCTGACAACGTTTGTAATTCCGCTAATGCTCTAATGCTCTAGTGCATCGCGCTAACGCGCGAAAAGCAAAGAGTTAGTGGTTAATGGTGAATGGTCAATGCTTTGTTTTGCGCAAGCGCGAGAAGTAATTTGTGAGTGACAATCATTATAACCTACAACTTATTGCTTAAATATCCGAACGCCGGGAATCTCAAAGAGATCCCGGCGTTCAGCATTAGAGCATTAGAGCATTGCGCGAAGCGCAGCACTAGAGCACTAGAGCACTAGAGCACTTTCAGCAGTACTTTCGCCTCCTTCATCCCCGGTGCCGTAAAAGTTACCGTAGCTTTGCCTTTGCTGTCGAGGCTGCCGATGTAGACTCTCACCCGGCCGTGGAAGGAGGTTTGGGTGTTGTCGGTGTAGTTCTCTACGTTGTCGTGGTTGGCATCTTCTATGCCGAGGAGCTGGGCGGGTCCCGATACGGTGCAGGTGATGGGGAGTTGGGCGTCGTAGCAGAGTATGCCGTTGGCGTCGGTGATGGCTACATCAATATGAACTACATCGCGGCGGTCGGCTTTCATCTGCGTCCGGTTGGGGGTGGCCACCAGTTGTGTGGGGGCATCGGCTGTTTGGAGGGTGTAGGAGGCCACCTCTTTGCCGCCTTGCTTTCCTACCGCTTTCAGGGTGCCGGCAGCAAAGGGAACGTTCCATGAGAGGGTCAGATTCTCAAAATCGGCCAACTTCAATGTGCCTAACGACGTTTCGTTGAGGAGGAGTTCTACCTCTTCGCAGTTGGTGTAGGCGGTTACCCGGATGGGCATGTCGGGCTCCCAGTTCCAGTAGGGAATCACCTGCCCCAGGTTGCGTTTTGCTTCGGGGAGGTTGGCGCCCCGTTGTGCGGGGCTGGTGCCGATGTAAACCATGGGCTTATCGCTCCAAATGGCCTGGCGCTGATAGAAACCCGGTTTGGGATAGCTGCCCAGGTCTATCAGACCCGATGCATTGCGGGCTCTGGGGAAACGTCCGGCTTCGCCCAGAAAGTCGAGGCCGGTCCAGATAAACTGGCCCATGATATAGTCGTTGTCGGTAACGGCTCGCCAGGAGCCGAGGGTTTTTCCGGTTTCACTCCCGTAGAGGGGGCGGGTAGGATACTTTCCGTGGTCGTCGGCGTAGAGCGACTCCTGGTAGTTGTAACCCACTACATCGAGTGCTTCGGCATAGCCGGTGGCATTCGACATGAGGGCCGAGGCAAGCCCTGCCGTTACGGGACGGGTGGTGTCGTACTGTTTTACCACCGCCGCCAGTTGGCGGGCAATGATGCCCAGGCGGGTTCCGTGAGGCAACTCTTTGTCGAAGAGTGCACGGGTCTGGGGGTTCTTGCCGTCGAGCACTTCGTGCGAATAGGGGTCGTTGGGGTAGTCGATTTCGTTGCCGATACTCCACATAATGATGGAGGGATGGTTGCGGTTTTCGCGGACGATTTCGGCCAGATCGGTGACGCCCCACTCGTTAAAGTGAGGGGCATACCCCTCAAATCCCGGCGTGCCCTGGTTCCATCCCGTGAGCCATTTTTTCTTGGGGAACTCCCATTCATCGAAGGCTTCGTCCATGACCAAGAATCCCTTTTCGTCGCAGACATCATAGAACTCTTCTCCGTAGGGGTTGTGGCTGCAGCGGATGGCGTTACAGCCCATCTCTTTCAAGACATCGAGTTTGTATTCCCACACTGCGCGGGGTACAGCGGCACCCAAAGTGCCGGCATCGTGGTGGAGGCAGATGCCTTTAAACTTCAGGCTTTTTCCATTCAGCGTGAACCCTTTGTCGGCGTCGAAAGCAAGAGTTCGGATGCCTACGCGGGTTTTCTCCTCATCGATCACCACCCCGGTGGTATCGGTTACGCGGGTAACCAGGGAATAGAGATGGGGATTCTCGATATCCCACAGTACAGGCAAAGGCACTTCGATGCCAACAGGTGTAGAGAGGGTGTCGCCGACAGCCAGTGTGACGGCTATTTTTTGTTGAAAACTCTTTCCATCGGCGGCTGTCAGTGTACACTCCAACTGCAGGGGCGTGGCAGTGCCGCTTTGGTTGGTCAGTTGCACATGGGCCAAAACCGTGGCTTTTTGAGCCGAAATTTCGGGGGTTACCACATAGACGCCCCAGCGGGGAATGTGGACGGCCGATTTTTTGATAAGCGATACCTTTCGGTAGATGCCCGATCCGGTGTACCAGCGAGAGTCGGCGTCGAGCGTGTGGTCGGCCTTCACGGCAATGACGTTTTCGGCCCCAAATTGCAGGTAAGGGGTGAGGTTGTACTCAAGCTCTACATAGCCGTTGGGTCGTTTGCCCAGCAGATGGCCATTGATGTAGACTTCGCTGTTGTTGTAGATGCCCCCGAAATGGACAAAGAGCTGTTTGGCACTGTCGGAGGCAGGAACCTCAAAACTTTTGCGGTACCATCCGATGCCCCCGGGCAGGTAGCCGGTGCAGCTGGCATTATCGGCACTGAATTGGCCCTCAACACTCCAGTCGTGCGGAAGATCGAGGGTTCGCCACGAAGCATCGTCAAAACCCGGTTTTTCGGCTCCCGTGGTATCGCCCGGGTGGAACTGCCAGTCGAAGTTGAAAGCCTCTTCGCTTTCGGAGGGTTGGGAGGCACACGCTCCCGCAAACAGGAGGAGTGAAGCCAGAAGGGGGAACCATTTCATGCGCGATAGATTTGAGGGTTAGGTGTAGGGTAGATCTGAATATAAGTGGCTGTTGTTATTCAAAATAAGCCACTTTTTCAGGATTTTACAAAGATTATCTGCCAGAAACTGCCTATTACGAAAAAAAAACGTCCGGAGCTGCTGAGGTGCAGTCCGGACGTTTCTATGCAGGGGGCAGAAGCCCCGGAGATCGGAGTGATGACTAGAGGGTTTTGTAGAAGGCCTCTTCGGTGATTTGTCCCAGTTTCTGGTAGCTCTTGTAGAGCTCGGCATAGACCTTTGCCATGGCAGGATTGGGCTTGTATTCGCAGGCAAATCCTTGTCCCATAGCTTTCTGGGCATCTTCTACTTTGCTGTACACACCGGCCACAACCGCAGCAAACATCGAGGCACCAAAGGCGCAGGCCTGGTCACTTTTTGCCACCTTGATGGGCATGTTGAGCACATCGGCCATGGTCTGCATCACGAATGGCGATTTCAGCGAGATACCGCCAATGCCAATTACACTCTCAATGCGAACCCCCTCTTCGAGGAAGCGGTCGACAATGGCTTTTGAGCCAAAGGCGGTGGCCTCTACCAGCGCACGGAAAATCATGGGAGCCGTGGTGCCGAGGGTAAGGTTGGCAATCGAGCCCTGTACCAGCTGGCTGGCATCGGGTGTACGGCGTCCGTTCATCCAGTCGGTGGCAATCACTGCGCTATCGGCAGGGTCGATGGCGGCAGCCTGTTCCGAAAGAAGCGGAATCATCCGGTCGAGGGCCTCTTCGACCAGTTTTTGCCGGGTGGCTTGGTCTATGAGGCTGCTTTTTCCGATCAGCTCTTCGAGCGGCCATGCCAATACCCGTTTAAACCAAGCATAGATGTCGCCAAAACCCGATTGACCGGCCTCCAGACCCATCATACCGGGAATGACAGAACCGTCGACCTGACCGCAGATGCCTTTCACTAACTTGTTGCCCATCTCCTCGTTCGAGGCCACCAGAATATCGCAGGTGGAGGTACCGATGATGCGAACCAGCGCATGTGGTGTGGCTTCGGCGCCTACTGCACCCATATGTGCATCGAAGGCACCCACGCCCACGGCCACCTTGGTGGTGAGCCCCAGCCGTTTTGCCCACTCTTCGGTGAGGAATCCCACCGAGGTATCGCTGGCATAGGTTTCGCGGAACAGACGATCTCTGTAACCGCTCAGGAGCGGATCGAGCGTGGTGAGGAACGCCTCCGAAGGAAGACCGCCCCATGCCTCGAGCCACATGGCTTTATGTCCGGCAGCACAACGGCTCCGTTTTACCTTTTCGGGTTGGGTTTCGCCGCAAAGTAACGCGGGGAGCCAATCGCAGTGTTCAATCACCGAATAGGCGGCTTCGCGCACTTTTTTGTCGGCACGGAGCACACGTAGTACTTTGGCCCAGAACCACTCCGAAGAATAGATACCCCCTTCGTAAGCGGTGTAGTCGATATCCCATTTGGCGCAGAGTTCGTTGATTTCGGCAGCCTCTTTAATGGCGGTGTGGTCTTTCCACAGTACAAACATAGCATTGGGATTCTCGGCAAATTCGGGCAGAAGTGCCAGCGGAGTGCCGTTTTTATCGGTAAACACCGGCGTTGAACCGGTTGTGTCGAACGACATTCCCACCACATTGGCGGCAACCGAAGGGTCGCATTTAGAGAGCGCCTCTTTTACGGCACCTTCGAGGCACTCCACATAGTCGGAGGGGTGCTGACGGTACTGGTTGGCAGTAGGCTGGCAATAGAGCCCTTTGGCCCACCGGGGGTAGTATTTCACCGCCGATGCCTGCTCGGCACCGGTTTCCGCGTCGACCACCAACGCACGGCACGAATCGGTGCCGTAGTCTAATCCGATTACATATTTTTTCATCGCTAGCGGAGGGCTTTATTCAACATGTAGTACACCTCATTGTTGCGGATATCCTGTTTGAAACCGCGAATGGTGGTATTGTCGTCGATCACCAACATTTCGAGGTCGGCAATCTCGGCGTAGTCTTCCATATACTCCTGGGTAAGGGCATACGAGAAGCTGGAGTGGTGGGTTCCACCGGCCAGAATCCACGCACCTGCGCCTACTTCGAAATCGGGTTTTGGAACCCACAATGCGCAAGCTACGGGCAGTTTGGGCAGTGCTTTGGGTTTCTTAACATCCACATCGTTTACAATCATCCGGAAGCGGTTGCCCATATCTACAACGGTACAGGCAATACCGGCTCCTTCGTGGGCCTGGAATACCAAACGGGCACAGGTACCCGAGTCGCCGATTCCCAGGAAATGGACCTCAACACGCGGTTTGGCAGCCGCGATGTCGGGGCATACCTCAAGCATATGCGCCTGCAGAATGGCACTGTTTTTCCCGTCGAAATTGAGGGTGTAATCTTCCATGAACGAGCAGCCGCCGGGTAATCCCTGGGCCATTACGTACATGGTGCGGCAAAGAGCGGCCGTTTTCCAGTCGCCTTCGGCGCCGAAACCGTATCCTTCCGACATAAGACGCTGCGAGGCAAAACCCATCAGCTGTTTCATCCCTTCGAGTTCATCGAAGCTGGTGGTGAAGGCTTTGGCGCCTCTCTCTTCGAGGAAGCGACGCAACCCGATCTCCTGGGCAGCGGCACTGCGTACATATTCGTGATACTCTCCACCCTTAGCAGCATTGGGCGCAAAGTCGTAGAGTTTTTCGTACTCGGCCACCAGCGTGTCTATCTCGGCATCGGTAACGGCCTCAACATAGGGTACCAGCTTGGCAATGGGCGCATTATCTACGTGATAACCCAGACGAATCTCGGCTTCCACCTTGTCGCCGTCGGTAACAGCCACATTGTTCATATTGTCGCCAAAACGGATAATCCGCATATCCTGTGCATCGGCCCAGGCAGCGCAAACCCGCATCCAGACGGCAATTTTGTGATGGGTCGATTTGTCTTTCCAGTAGCCAACCACCACCTTGCGGGGTTTACGGAGACGGCTGGTGATAAAACCGAATTCACGGTCGCCGTGGGCGCTCTGGTTGAGGTTCATGAAGTCCATATCCATGGTTGCCCAGGGAATCACCTCGTTATACTGGGTATGCAGGTGCAAGAGGGGTTTTTTGAAATCCTGCAACCCGTGAATCCACATTTTTGCGGGCGAGAAGGTGTGCATCCAGGTGATAACACCCACACACTTAGTGTCGCCATTGGCAGCACGGAACAGGGCGGATACCTCGGCCGAAGAGTTGGCGGTACCTTTGTACACCACCTTAACCGGCAGATTGCCCGATTCGTTCAATCCTTTTACCATTTCGTTGGAGTGGGCATCTACTGCCACCACTGCATCGCCTCCGTACAGAAGCTGTGCTCCTGTAACAAACCATACTTCTAAATCTTTGAATGCCATAGTTGTAATGTATTAATTGATTAATTATTGTTTCACTGTTTCACTGTTTCACTGTTTCACTGTTTCACTGTTTCACTGTTTCACTGCCCATAATAGGCACCTGCACCGTGTTTACGATTAAAGTGTTTTTCTATCAGGGCTCTGTTCATCTGAAGTCCGGGATTGATGCCAAACGATATGTAGGCCATTTTTGCTACCTGTTCAAGTACCACCGCGTTGTGTACAGCGTCATGGGCATCTTTTCCCCAGGCAAAGGGTCCGTGATTTTTTACCAGAACAGCGGGGGTGTAGTTGGGATTCATATCGGCAAAACGGTGAACAATCACATTTCCGGTCTCTTGTTCGTAGGCTCCCGCTACCTCCTCTTTCGACATAGCCGCCGTACAGGGGATATCTTCATAAAAATAGTCGGCATGGGTGGTGCCAATGTTGGGAAGATCTACCCCTGCCTGTGCCCATGCCGTAGCGTAGGTGGAATGGGTGTGAACCACACTCCCGATTTCGGTAAAGGCTTTATAGAGGACTACATGGGTTGCGGTATCGGACGAGGGTTTCAACTTGCCTTCCACCACTTTTCCATCGAGGTCTACCACCACCATATGCTCTTCGCGCATTTCGCTGTACGAAACTCCCGAAGGTTTGATGACAACCAGTCCGCTTTTACGATCTATGGCGCTGACATTTCCCCAGGTAAAAATGACCAGGCCATGTTGAACCAGGTCGAGGTTGGCCTGAAATACCTCTGCTTTTAGCGTTTCGAGCATATCGTTACAATTTAAATTTTGTATCCTTTCGGTAGTTGTTGTCGTTAAACTGATAGAGCCATGCTCCTCTTTTCGATCCGGATCGGTCAAGTTGGTCGGTCTTCTCTATAAAATCCATTCCGGCCAGTTTTTTGCGGAAATTTCGTTTGTCGAGCGGCTCTCCGTAGATGGCCTCATAGAGCATTTGTAACCGGGTGAGCGTAAAAAATTTAGGCAGCAAATTAAACCCGATGGGTTCGTTGGCCGCTTGCTGTTGCAAGAGGCGGCGTGCCTTTTCGACCATCTCGCGGTGGTCGAAGATCAGTTTCGGGAGCCGGTGAATCGGAATCCACTGTGCATTGTGGATTCGGGCCAGCTCCGGGTCGTAGTGGTCGATGTTCATTAAGGCGTAGTAAGCTGCCGAAATAACCCTTTCGCCGGGATCACGGTCTATCTCGCTAAACACGCCCACCTGTTTCATGAAAATATTCTCCAGGCCCGTTAATTCGTACAGCACGCGTTGTGCGGCCTGGTGTGTACTCTCGTGTTTTTCGAGAAAACCACCCATGAGCGACCACTCTCCTTTGGCAGGTTCGAAATTCCTGTTAATCAGCAGGAGATGCAACTCTCCTTCACGAAAACCGAAGATAATACAGTCGACCGCTACATAATAGCGCTCTTTCTCTTTATAAAATGATGATGCCATACCTGCTTTATAGGTATCGGGGCCTTTCGCCCGCGGCATTGCCGTTATCCGCGGGCGAAAGAGACCCTTTTACCAGAAGTACCAGTAGAAAGCCACACACATTGCTACTACTGCAAGGCTGGTAACCACATCCCAGGCCGACCAGCTTTTGCGAGTCTCCTCTTTTTGTTCTTCGCTTTGCGAGAAGTAGGTGATTCCTTTCAGCTGCTCTTCGGTGGGTGCTTTGGTAAAGAAGCTGATAGCTACCATTACCGCAACCGTAAAGAAGAAGAGGTAGATACAGAAGTCGAGCCAGTTAATATCGAGGAACCATTGGAACATGGCCGGTTTGATAATTAACACCGCCAAACGGAACATACCTACGATGAAGCCGAGAATCAGACCCCATTCGCCGGCTTTGGGGGTAATTTTCTTGCTGAAAACGCCCAGCATGAATACAGCGGCAATGGCAGGGGCAATGAGCGACTGCACATTCTGCAGATATTCGTAGAGCACACTACCCAGCCCCTTCATGATGGGAATCCAGATTAAGCCGAGTACTACCACCGAGATGGTGGCAAGACGGCCTACCAGAACCAGCTTCGACTCGCTGGCGTTAGGACGCCAGTTTTTGTAGAAGTCGATGGTGAAGAGGGTAGCCGAAGAGTTAAAGTGCGCTGCCAGTGATGCCATCAGCGCCGAAATGAAGCCCACAATGACTACCCCTTTGATACCTACGGGGAGAAGTGCGGTAACCAGACTTCCATAGGCCTGATCGTTGGTGTCGAACGAGATAATCCCTTTCTGTTTGAGAACAGCTGCAATCATACCGGGAATCAGGAACATGAATACAGGGAGGATCTTCAGAAAACCGGCAAAGATGGTTCCCTTACGGGCATGGTCCAGATTCTTAGCGGTGAGGGTACGTTGCACAATGTGCTGGTCGGTACACCAGTACCAGAATCCGATAATGGCGGCACTGAAAATAACCGTGATGCCGGGGA
>JBFWIG010000043.1:0-11809 GCA_050256115.1 Bacteroidales bacterium
AAGTTGATTGCAAAAACTGTTGCATGATACTAAAAAAATGCCATAATAGGTAGAAAAAATGCATATTTCTTACACATAGGTAGTTTGGTTGGGAATATAAAAAAAATATCGACTCTAAAAGTCGATATTTTCCAGTGGATCCAGAGGAATTCGAATCCCCAACCTTCTGATCCGTAGTCAGATGCTCTATCCAATTAAGCTATGGATCCCTTTTTGTGGCTGCAAATGTACATGTTTTGACCGATTCTCCAAAATTATCCGCAGCTGTTTTTTTGATTGGGCTTTTTTTTTGACCGGTGCCTGATTTTGGCCTGTTTCTTGCGGATTTTTTTGTTATTTAGCAAGACAGAAGGGATAGACCCCTCGTTTTGGTAGTAGCTTCTCATATTCTTCTTATGAAATTTTCCCGTAAAGGGCTTATTTATGCCCTGTTACTCCTGTTTTTGGCGGTTGTGGTTCTCTGGCCCCGTATATCGAGAATGGTATTTTCGGCCGAACAGGGTTCCGAAAGTTCGCCTGCTCCCCGTGGCGGTGCTGTTTCGCGCGAACCACTTCAGGTTGAGGCGGTGGTAATTGCTCCGCAAAATCTTACCGATGTGGTGCGCAGTGTGGGCACTCTCCTCCCTGAAGAGGAGGTAGATCTCACCTTCGAGAGTTCGGGGAAAATAACCGAGATTCTCTTCGAAGAGGGAGAGTTGGTGAAGAAGGGCGATTTGCTTGCCAGGATTAACGACAGGCCGTTGCAGGCACAGTGGCAAAAGTTACAGGCTCAACAGAAACTGGCTCAGGCCAGAGAGTTTAGACAGAAGGCACTGTTAGAAAAGGAGGCGGTTAGCCAGGAGGCCTATGATCAGGCCATTACAGAGCTTGAGGCCATTGAGGCCGATATGGCTCTCGTGAAGGCCCGTCTCTTTGAAACGGAGTTACGTGCTCCCTTCGACGGTACAATCGGTCTGCGCCTGGTAAGCGAAGGACATTATGTAACGCCTTCTACCCAAATTGCAAAACTCACCAAAATCAGTTCGTTGAAAATTGATTTTGCGGTTTCGGAACGTTATGCTCGTCTTATTGGTAAAGGGACCCGCCTGGCTTTCTCGATAGATGGCGATCTGAACGAATATTCGGCCGAGGTGTATGCCGTTGATTCGAGGGTGGATGAGGCTATGCGCACCATGATGGTAAGGGCCCTGTTTCCCAATGGAGTCGCCCATCTCTTTCCCGGTCGCTTTGCCTCTATTCGGATTGTACTGAACCAACTGAATAATGTGGTGGCTATTCCTTCGGAAGCCATCATTCCTGAGCTGGGCAAGGAGGTGGTTTTTGTTTTCCGTTCGGGTAAGGCCGAGGCACGCGATGTCTCGATCGGATTACGTACCGAGAGGCATGTGGAGGTTAAGGAGGGGCTCTCCTTTGGTGATACACTTCTTACCAGCGGGATTCTTCAGCTTCGCCAAAATTTGCCGGTTGTAATTTCACGTTTCAATCAGCTTCAGTTATGAGTCTTTCGTCGGTCAGTATCCAGCGGCCGGTTTTGGCCACGGTTCTGAATCTGGTAATCCTTATTTTTGGTATTCTGGGTATGACCTATTTGGGGGTAAGAGAGTTCCCCAACGTAGATCAGCCCATTATTTCGGTTCGCACCTCTTATCCCGGAGCCAACTCCGATGTGATTGAAAACCAGATTACAGAGCCGCTGGAGCAATCAATTAACGGTATTCCGGGTATTCGCTCCCTCACCAGTGTGAGCAGTCAGGGGAGTAGTCGAATTATGGTGGAGTTCGAACTCGAGGTAGATATGGAGACCGCTGCCAACGATGTGCGTGAAAAGGTATCGAAGGCCCAACGGTTTCTTCCCCGCGATGTAGATCCGCCTACTGTAGAAAAGAACGATGCCGACGCCATGCCCATTCTGATGTTGGCCATCTCGAGCGATCAGCGTAATATGCTCGATCTCTCTGAAATTGCCGAACTTACCTTTAAAGAGCAGCTGCAAACCATCTCCGGCGTAAGCGCAGTTACCATCTGGGGGCAGAAGCGCTACTCCATGCGTCTTTGGCTCGATCCGGTTAAAATGGCGGCCCGCGGAGTAACCCCTATGGATGTGCGTACCGCAATCGGCCGGGAGAATGTGGAGTTGCCTGCCGGGAAGATTGAGGGTAACACCATGGAGCTCTCTATCCGGACGCTGGGATTGATGTCGCGTCCGGATCAGTTTAATCAGTTGATTATTAAGAAGGACAGCCGGAGTGTGGTTCGTTTCCAGGATATCGGGTGGGCCGAGTTGGGCCCCGAAGATGAGTATGGTGGCATGAAACTGAACGGGATCCCGATGGTGGGTTGTGCCATTGTGCCCCAGCCCGGTTCGAACCATATTGCCATTGCCGATGAGGTATATCGCCGTTTAGATCTGATGAAGAAAGATATCCCTGAAGATGTTAGCGTGGTAATAGGCTTCGACAATACCGATTATGTGCGAGCCTCGGTAAATGAGGTGAAGGAGACCATTTATGTGGCGTTTCTGCTGGTGGTGCTGATCATCTTTCTGTTTCTGCGCAATTGGCGGATTACGATGATTCCCATTATTGCCATTCCTATCTCGTTGATAGGCACCTTTTTTGTAATGTATCTGGTTGGTTTCACCATCAATGTATTAACGTTATTGGCCATTGTGCTTTCGGTGGGTCTGGTGGTTGACGACGCCATTGTAATGGTGGAGAATATCTATGTGAAAATTGAATCGGGGATGCATCCCCGACAGGCCGCGCTTACAGGTTCGAAAGAGATCTATTTTGCTGTGATTGCCACCACCATCACGCTGGTTTCGGTCTTTCTCCCGATTGTCTTTATGCAGGGGATGACAGGCCGGCTTTTCAAGGAGTTTGCTATTGTTATGGCCGCTGCGGTGGGTATCAGTTCGTTTGTGGCGTTGTCGTTTACCCCCATGGTCTCTTCGTTGATTCTGAAGCGAAACGATAAACCCAATCGCTTTTACCGTCTCACCGAACCCTTTTTCGAAATGCTCAACAGAGGCTATTCGCGCTCTTTGAACCGTTTTTTACAGTTTTGGCCGGCAGCACTTCTTCTATTCGGTGTGGCTGTGTTCTCCATTTATCTGCTCTTTAGAGAGATTCCGGCCGAACTGGCTCCACTCGAAGACCGTTCGCAACTTTCGGTTAACGTTACCGCACAGGAGGGGGCCACCTACGAGTATGTGAGAGACTATCTGGAAGATCTGCAATTAACTGTAGAGGGGGTTGTCCCGGAGGCGAAAGCCATTCAAACCATGTTCTTTGGCGGTTCCGGAAGTTTGCGGGTGGTGCTGCAGACGCCCAACGAACGCGAACGTTCTCAGGCCGATATTGCCGCCGATCTTGCCCCTCTTTTGCGTACCAAAACCATTGCCCGAGCATTTGTGAATCAGCAATCTTCGCTGGGTAACCGAAGGGGAGGGATGCCGGTTCAATATGTATTGCAGGCCCAAAATCTTACTAAGTTGCAAGAGGTTTTGCCCCGCTTTATGGATAAGGTGCAGGAGAATGAGGTGTTGCAGATGGCCGATGCGAATCTGAAATTCACCAAACCCGAGGTACAGGTACATATTAACCGCGATAAAGCGATTCAGATGGGGGTCTCGACCGAGGCCATTTCGCAAACGTTCCAGCTGGCTTTGAGCGGTCAGCGTATGGGCTATTTCTATATGAATGGGAAGCAGTACCAGATTTTGGGGAAACTGAACCGACAGGATCGGAGCGCTCCGGTAGATCTGAAGAATCTTTATGTGAAGAACAGCAGTGGGGTAATGCTGCAGATAGATAACTTTATTTCGCTCGAAGAGTCGACAGCTCCGCCCAACCTCTATCGTTATAATCGGTTTGTTTCGGCCACCGTTTCGGCTAATCTGGCCCCCGGCCGAACGTTGGGGGAGGGGCTTGTTGAGATGGATCGCATAGCTAAGGAGACGCTCGACGACACCTTTCGTACCGCATTGGCGGGTGAGTCGAAGGAGTTTAGCGAAAGCTCCTCCAGCTTGATTTTTGCTTTCGGCCTTGCGCTTGTGTTGATTTTTCTGGTGTTGGCTGCCCAATTCGAGAGCTTCAAAGATCCGTTGATTATTATGATTACGGTTCCCCTTGCCCTATCGGGAGCACTCCTTTTTATGTTTCTGGGAGACCAAACCATGAACGTTTTTAGTCAGATAGGTCTGATTATGTTGATAGGGTTGGTTACCAAGAATGGTATTCTGATTGTGGAGTTTGCCAACCAACGAAAAGATCAGGGTATGTCGCGCGATCAGGCCATACGCGAGGCGGCCTCTTTGCGGCTGCGTCCTATCTTGATGACCAGTCTTTCGACAGTACTCGGCATTCTTCCGCTCTGTTTTGCCACCGGCGAAGGTTCGGCCGGACGTATGGCCATGGGGCTTGCTGTAGTGGGAGGCGTTTCGGTGGGTACGCTGCTTACACTCTATGTGATTCCGGCTGTATATCTCTTTATATCAACAAAAACCGAATATATCAGGGCTAAGCATATTAAGTCGCTGAAATCGGAAAGTAGTGTTCAATAGATAGGTGCTTATGCAAGTAAAGGTTCGTTTTCTGATCTTTTTATTGGTAATTACACCCCGGTTGTGGGGTCAGGAGGTGCTCTCCCTGAAGGAGTGTCTCGATGCCGGGTTGCATAACAACTATTCGCTGCAACTCCTCCGGCTGCAGGAATCGACGGCCAGGAACGACAATACTCCCGGAAATGCCGGAAAGTTGCCCACTGTGAACCTGAATATGCCCTATTCCGGCTCCTGGCTTACCACCGAGCGATGGCTGAGAGAGGGCGGCAGTTCAGGTGCCGACGCCTCATTAAACCAGAGTCTGAATCCCAATGTGAGTCTCTCCTGGGCTCTCTTTGAGGGGTACGCGGCCCGCTTTACTTCGGAGAAACTTCGGCTACAGTACGATGCAGCCCAATTGCAGACGAGAAAAGGAGTAGAGGAGTATACCTCGGGTCTGATTGCCGAGTACTACACTTTGCTCTACCAGCTGCTGCAGTTGGCTAATATGAAGAGTTCTGTTGCACTCTCGAACCAACGAGTACAGATAGTGCGCGACCGCTATCTGTTGGGATCGGGTTCAAAACTGGATCTGTTGCAGGCTCAGGTCGATCTGAATGTCGACAGTTCCAAACTGGTTTCGCTCTACGAGACTGTAGCCTCTACCCGAATCCGTTTGCGGGAGATGATGGCCGACGACCGGTTAGATCTGCTTTTTATGCCGGCCGACACGGTTATACCGGTTAATAAGCAGCTTAGCTCCGACTCCCTTATGGCTCAGATGAGCCGAAATAATGTGATGTTGTTGGCGGTTAAGTACCAGAGGTTGGTTTCGGAGGCCGATTATGCGGTGATCCGTTCTGTGAGCTATCCTTATGTTCGGGCCAACGCGTCGATTGGCTCGCAGATGAGCGGATACAGCAAAGGGGTTACCGAGCGGCAACTGGTGGTGGGCCCCTCTTTCGGTGTTTCGATGGGGCTTACTCTATACGATGGATTGAATCAGCGCCGAAGGATTCGCAATGCACAAACTTTGCTTGAGCAGCGGGAGGTGATGATAAAGGAGACGGAGTTGGCTTTGAAAGCCGATTTACTGCGATTTTATACGGCTTATACCAATAATATCTATCTGTTAGACCTTGAGACAGAGAATATTCGGGTGGCCAAAGAGAATCTCGATATTGCCCGCGAACGTTATATGTTGGGCGACCTTGCCGGTATAGAGATGCGAGAGGCTCAGCAACAGTGGCTTGATGCCTTGCAGCGCAGGATTTTGGTGAACTATCAGGCCAAGTTGGCCGAGATTTCGCTTTGCCAGCTGGCAGGGCAGTTAACGCTTTATCTATAGCCGGTTTTTCGCTGATTCTGCCTATCTTTGGCCCCTCTCAGAGTATTTATTTCAGCAGTGAAGCGTGTGGCAAATGTAAAGCAAAACCGGGTTTTAGAGCGGGTTACTATTCAGGATATCGGGGCCGAAGGAATGGCTGTGGCCCGTGTAGACCAACTGGTTGTCTTTGTGCCGCATGCCATTCCGGGCGATGTGGCAGACCTGGAAATCCGGAAAAAAAAGAAAAACTACCTTGAGGCTGTTGTAATTCGTTTCCATTCCTATTCGCCGGATAGAGTTACGCCTGTTTGTTCGCATTTTACAGTGTGCGGAGGGTGCAAATGGCAGGATCTCCCCTACGAAAAGCAGCTCTGGTATAAGCAGAAGCAGGTGATGAACGATCTGGTCCGGTTGGGCCATCTCGATTTACCCGCCGTACTCCCCATTCTTGGCTCGGAGTCTGTTTATCAGTACCGGAATAAAATGGAGTTTACCTTCTCCGACTCACGCTGGTTTACCCGCGAGGAGATGGCTTCCGGAACCCCTCTTTCTGATGAGCCGGCCTTGGGCTTTCATGTTCCCGGCTTCTTCGACAAGATTGTGGATATCAAGGAGTGTCATCTTCAGGCCGATCCGTCTAATCAGATTCGATTGGCTGTAAAGGCTTTTGCCGTTGAACATCAGATTCCGTTTTTCTCGATCAGGCAGCAGACCGGGTTTCTTCGTACATTGGTAATCCGAACCGCTTCGACCGGCGAGGTGATGGTGATTCTGAATCTCTATACCCATAACCGGGAGATGCGGGAGAAGTTGCTCTCCTTTCTGGGCAGAACCTTTCCGCAGATCACCTCTTTGATGTATGTTGTCAACGAAAAACCACACGACGGATTTGCCGACCTGCCGGTTCAACTCTATAAAGGTCGCGACCATATCCTGGAGACAATGGAGGGGCTTACTTTTAAAGTAGGGCCTAAATCCTTTTACCAGACCAATTCGCAACAGGCTTACCGGCTCTATTCGGTGGTTCGCGACTTTGCCGGACTTACCGGTGCCGAATGCCTGTACGATCTCTACACCGGTACCGGCACGATTGCCAATTTTTTGGCGCCTCTTGCTGCTAAGGTGGTGGGAATAGAGTATGTGCCCGAGGCGGTAGAAGATGCCCGCGAAAATGCCCGCATCAACGGGTTAACGCATTGCTCCTTCTTTGCCGGCGACATGAAGGATTTACTCACGCCCGCTTTTATCGGGGAGCAGGGAGATCCCGATGTGATGGTACTCGATCCTCCACGGGCGGGTGTGCATCCCAATGTGTTAGCCTGTATTCTGAAGGTTCTTCCCCAAACCCTGGTTTACGTAAGTTGTAATCCTGCAACGCAGGCACGGGATTTGTCGATTTTGCAAGAGAAGTATGCCATTTTGGCAGTGCAACCGGTTGACATGTTCCCACAGACGCACCATGTTGAGAATGTGGTAAAACTATCTCTAAAACAATAGATTAGTATCTTTTTCTTCCTCTCTCGTCCGCTTAATTTTTGTTAAAACCTGTTAAGACGTGTTAAGGTTGTAAACCTTACCGTTTGCCGGGTGTTATTTTTGTACAGGATTTTCCTGGCGACTGGCTGTTCTAAGGGTCTTCGATGAATGGAGAGTTGCATACTCACTGTATAAAACAATGTTGAGAGATGAAAACGAATAGATTTTTTCTGTTTTTCCTGCTCGCCGGAATGGTGGGGGGAGTTTCGGCCTACTGGATTGCCGGTCGCATCTTTGGTGAGGCCAGGGTGGTTACTATAACCGAGCCGGCCACCTATCCGCCGGCCACTCTGGCCAGTTATGTGCCGATGTTGCAGGGCACCAATATCGATTTTACCTATGCTGCCCAAAAGACGGTACATGCCGTTGTGCATGTGAAGGTGGAGTCTACCCGAGAAGTTTCGCAGAGCAATCCCCTCTATGAATTCTTCTATGGATACCGTAATCTTCCGCCTCAGCCGGTAGAGGGCTTTGGATCGGGGGTGATTATTTCGGACGACGGGTACATCATCACCAATAATCATGTGATTGATAATGCCAATGTAATCAGGGTAACCCTCAATGACAGGCGCACTTTTGTGGCAAAACTGATTGGCGCCGACCCCACTACCGATATAGCGGTGATAAAAATAGATCAGAAAGGGCTGCCGGTTATCCCTTACGGCGATTCGGAGGCGCTTATGGTTGGCGAGTGGGTACTTGCCGTGGGTAATCCCATGAATCTTACCTCTACTGTAACTGCAGGTATTGTGAGTGCCAAGGCGCGCGAGTTGGGTATTATTGCTCCGGAGCCCTCTCCGAACGATCCTTCGAATAGTTACGGAAACCGTGGGCAAAATCCTTTTGGGGGTCGTGAAGGTATGCGCCGGCCGGCATCTTCGCTGGGTATTGAGTCGTTTATTCAGACCGATGCTGCAGTGAATCCCGGAAATAGCGGAGGTGCACTGGTCAATATCAAGGGCGAACTGGTGGGCATTAATACCGCCATTGCCTCCCGTACCGGTTCGTATGCCGGCAACTCATTTGCCGTGCCTACCTCGATTGTTCGAAAGGTGGTTTCTGACCTGACAGAGTTTGGAAAGGTGCAGCGTGCCTATCTGGGTGTCTGGTATCAGGATATGACCGAAGAGCGATCTAAGGAGCTTAATATGAATAAGATAGAGGGCTTGTATATTAGTGAGTTGATTCCCGGTGGCGCCTCCGAAAAGGCTGGAATCGAGCCGGGTGATGTATTGTTGGCTGTCAATGGTGTTCGTTTGGGCTCTTCGGCTCAGCTCAAGGAGCAGATTGCCAAGTACCGGCCTAACGATAAGATTGAGGTGACGATTCTTCGCAAGGGGAGAGAGCAGTCGGTGAAAGTTACCCTGCAGGATGAATCGGGAGGTACGGCTTTGGTTCGGCGCGACGACAGCACTCCTGCTCTATCCGATTTGGGTGCCTCCTTCAGAGAGCTTTCGCAGAGCGAAAGAGAGCGCTTGGGTATTCGTCAGGGTGTTGTTGTAGAGCAGGTTACGGGCGGTAACTTTAGAAGGGCCGGAATTCAGGCGGGGTTTATAATTACCTCTGTCGACAGGAAACCTGTCAATTCATACCGCGACATCGAACAAGCCATCTCTTCGGGTTCGGGTGCCGTACTCATTCAGGGGCTCTATCCCAATGGTACCCGGGCAGCATACGCGCTGCAGCTGTAGTGGTCGTTGTACCGGATGCAGATAGCCCGGGAATATAGGTACGCAATAAGGTGCGCGTAGTCCGATTCACCCCTGATGCAGTTTTCTCTGTTGTCGGGGGTGAATTTTGATTTGGGTTGGTCGCAAAAATTACCGTATATTCGCGGAAATTTTTTTATCCAAAATGAGACAACTAAAGATTACTAAATCTATTACTAACCGTGAGAGTGCTTCTTTAGATAAGTACCTTCAAGAGATTGGTAAAGAAGAGTTAATAACGGTCGAAGAGGAAGTTGAGTTGGCACAACGTATCCGTAAGGGTGATCGTCTTGCGTTAGAAAAATTGACACGTGCCAATCTTCGTTTTGTTGTTTCTGTGGCAAAACAGTACCAAAATCAGGGTCTCAGCCTTCCCGATTTAATTAATGAGGGCAATTTGGGCTTAATAAAAGCGGCCGAGAAGTTTGATGAGACGCGTGGATTTAAATTCATTTCGTATGCAGTCTGGTGGATCCGGCAGTCGATTCTGCAGGCACTTGCCGAGCAATCACGAATTGTTCGACTGCCTCTTAATCAGGTTGGATCGCTTAATAAAATAAATAAGGCCTACTCAAAACTCGAACAGGAGCAAGAGCGTGTACCTACGCCTGAAGAGCTGGCCGATGTGCTGGAGCTGAGTAAGGAGAAGATCACCGACACGCTTAGGGTGGCCGGACGTCACGTTTCGGTAGATGCCCCCTTTGTGGAGGGCGAAGACAATAATCTGCTCGATGTCTTGGTGAATAACGACTCTCCTATAGCCGACCGTATCCTGATCAATGAATCGTTATCGACCGAGATCGACAGGGCTCTTTCTACGCTAACCGATCGTGAACGCGATATTGTGAAGTTGTTTTTTGGCATCGGGGGTCAGGAGATGACTCTCGAGGAGATTGGTGAACGGTTCGGCCTTACCCGCGAAAGGGTCCGGCAGATTAAGGAGAAGGCTATTCGCCGACTGCGTCACGCCTCCAGAAGCAAACTGCTGAAAGGTTATCTGGGTTAATGGGAGTTGACAGACGTATCTGAACCGGCATGGAAGAGGATCAGTTGGGATTGTTGATAGAAGCGGTAAAGTTTGCTTCCGAAAAGCATTCGGGGCAGTTTCGCAAGGGGAGTGGATCAGTCCCCTATATAAACCATCCTATAGCGGTACTTCAGTTGCTGTACAAAACGGGCTGTCTTGAGTATGATGTGCTGATAGCCTCGGTTCTCCACGATGTGATGGAAGATTCGTATGTATCGCAAGCTGAGTTGGAGACGCTGTTCGGAGCCGAAGTGGCCTCTTTGGTGGCTGAGGTTACCGACGATATGTCGTTAAGTAGGGAGGAGCGGAAGCGGGTTCAGCAGGAGAGTGCCGAATTTCTTTCGTACAAGGCAAAGCAGATACGAATTGCCGATAAAATTTGCAATGTGCGGGATGTTACCCAGGAGGAACTCGATTGGGACATACAAACTAAACTGCGATACCTCGACTGGGCCGATTCGGTAGTTGAGGGATGTCGGGGCGTGAATCCTGTTTTAGATGCGCTGTTCGAAGAGACACTCGGTAAGGCTCGACGTTTGCTGATTGAGGGGATTGATGAAGATTTTATTTTATAATAACTTTACATTTTTATGCAGAAATCGTTTAAGGCAGTAACACCCGAAGAGGCCGTTAAAGTGGTGAAATCGGGCGATCATGTGCATCTGAGCAGTGTGGCCAGCGTTCCGCAGGTCTTAATTCGTGCCATGTGTGCCCGCGGGGAGGCGGGACAATTGAAAGACGTACATATTCATCATCTCCACACTGAGGGCCCGTGCGACTACGCAGACCCTCGTTTCGAAGGGGTCTTTCAGCTAGACTCCTTTTTTGTGGGCGGAAATGCACGAAAAGTAACGCAGGAGGGGTATGCCGACTATATCCCTGTCTTTCTCAGTGAAACGCAGAGATTGTATCGCGAGGGGTATCTTCCCTGTAATGTGGCTATGATCCAGGTGTGTCCCCCCGACGAACACGGCTATGTGTCGTTGGGTACCTCGGTCGATGCCACTCTGGCTGCCGTTGAAATGGCTGAGCATGTGATTGCCGTGGTTAACAGGAATGTGCCGCGTGCATTAGGCGATGCTATGATTCCGCTCTCAATGATCGACATCTTTGTTGAAGATGATACCCCTTTGGAGCCGGCTCATTTTACCGAGCCCGATGCGGTAGAGGTGGCTATCGGGAAGCATTGTGCAGGCCTGATTGAAGATGGAGCCTGTCTGCAGATGGGTATCGGGGCTATTCCCAATGCTGTGTTAGCGCAGTTGGGTAACCATAAAAACCTGGGAATCCATACCGAAATGTTTGCCGATGGCGTACTTCCGTTGGTAGAGTCGGGTGTGATTAACGGCGCGAACAAAGGAATTGATAAAGGCAAAATGGTATCGACCTTTCTGATGGGTTCGCAGCGGGTTTACGATTTTATTCATAATAATCCGCAGGTGGCCATGATGGATGTGCGTTATACCAACGATCCTTTCATTATTGCGCAGAATCCCCAGGTTACAGCCATCAATTCGGCACTTCAGGTAGATCTTACCGGACAGGTTTGTGCCGACTCGCTGGGTACTAAGTTCTTCTCGGGTGTTGGCGGGCAAGTAGATTTTGTGTATGGCGCTTCGCGCTCTTACAAAGGGAAGGCCATAATTGCTATGCCTTCTATTACCAAT
>JBFWIG010000044.1:0-11704 GCA_050256115.1 Bacteroidales bacterium
TGAAATATGGCATGACTTTATCTTCCGTGAAATCGAACAAATCGTCATAATCACTCTTTTGTCGCCATGTAAATAGTTGAGAATAGATCTTTCCGAATTCTTTATCAACTCGATTTGTTTTTACAAATTGTTCAGAGAAATATGACTTAACACCATTGTGCGTTGAAGGATTCAAATCGGCATCCATAAGCAATGCCGAAACTGCATAATAGGAAGCGTAATACAATCGATTAATCGCTGAATTCCATCTTTGACTATCAGCTAAAATCTTTGCATCCTGCAATGTATCAATGGCACGTTGCATGCGATACTTTATCAGCTCTTCCTTTGATCCTGTCATATAATCTTGATGCCCTCTTTGGTTATGTTTGTGAACAACGGGGTTAAACGGTGGTGAGTCTGCCAATCACGTTTAGTATAAATCAACGGAGAAAAAACCTCTCCCGTTTCCAACTCAATTTCATAGAAATTGTCAAGCAGTCGAGTCTCATAATCAAAGGAGAGTTGATCCGAATTTAATAGCAACAGCAAATCCCAATCCGAATGCCTTTTTGCAGTGCCTCGAGCACGAGAACCATATAAATAAAGCTCCGCATTCGGTTCTGTCCGATTTATCATCTCGACAATCCTCTGTATTATGACATCACGACGTTTCATATCACAAATGTAGGATTTTAATGAATAAGAAGAAATGTTGCAAGACGAACTCTTGAGCATAGAATGGTGAGTGGTGAATCCATTAACCATTCACCATTAACCATTGCATTTTTCCCTATCTTAGTCTCTTCATTCCCCCAATGCACCCCCTCCGGCGTACACAGGGGCAAACCACTTGGTTATGAAAAGACCTAAGTTATTCAATTTTAGCTGCATATCGCTGTTTTCGGTGTGGGTTTCGCTGTGTTCGGTGGTGTTTTCGCTGTGGGTTCAGCCCCTTAGCGGGCAGAAGAATCCGTTGGCAAAGGTGATCTCTGAGGGGGGTACGGCGGGCGAATATCAGGCGTTTCCGGATATGTGCAGGTTGAAAAACGGCGAGATTGTGGCGGTTTTTTATGCCGGGAATTCGCATGTTACGCAGCGAACCGACGCCTATCCGCAGTGCGGCAGGATTTGTATGGTGCGATCGACCGATGAGGGAAGGAGCTGGAGCCAACCGGTTACCCTGTTCGACGATACGTTCGATAACCGCGATCCCCATATCAGCCAGCTCAGAGACGGAAGGCTGATCTGTACCTTCTTCTCCATTTATCTCATCAGGGGCGATGCCACCAACTATTTCCTCAAATATCCGCAATACCTCATCTCTACCGATAATGGCAAAACGTGGGAGAAAGAGCCCCATGCGGTAGAGCCCGATCGGAAGGGGTGGTTCTGCTCCTCACCTATGGAACAGATTGGACAGAGGCTCTATTTTCCGCTCTATTACACTTCCGACACTGGCGTATACGGAGGCGTGGTCTACTCCGACAACCTCGGCAAGAGCTGGAGCAACCCAGTACCCATCGGTAAGGAGGTGCCCATACAGTTGCCGGCCGAAACCGCTATTATCCGCCTGAAGTGGGGTACGCTATACGCCGCTTTGCGGGCCGAAGGGGCAGAACCCATGCATTGTGCCGTTAGCCAAACTCGGGGCGAGAGCTGGGAACCGGCGCGTCCGCTCGGTTTTGTGGGCCATGCCCCTTCGTTTACCCGCCTGAAAAACAAAACCATTGTGCTCACGCACCGCGGTTTCCGGAAAGGGGCCGACTGGAGTACCGGTTATACGGCGGCCCGCTTTAGTTACGACGAAGCCCAAACCTGGCAGGGCCCCTATCTGGTAGATGATTATGTGGGGGCTTATCCGGCCTCACTGCAACTGAAAGATGGTTCGCTCCTGGTCATTTACTACGAGGAGGGAACCAAAAGCCGCGTCAAGGTGGCCCGCTTTGCACTTCCCGAGAACAAATCTGAATCGGCTCCCGATTCGCTTCCCATACCCTTAAAAGGACTCCCTTTATGAACTGTCTGTCACTCCCCCTCCTGCTGATCGGATCCCTTACCTTCGGAACCCTCGCGCTCGGCGCCAACGACACCCTTTCGGTAACCCGCTTACAACAGCTCTCTTCGGTTGCGGTTAAGCCGCCGGTTCAGGTGTACAGCCAGAATGTGAAGGGCGAAAAGTTTACCCCTGCATCGCTGCTGAAAGTGCCCTTCTCCCCGCCCGAATCGGCCCAAACGGGTGTGCTCAAAGAGGCCGATGCCAATAAGATCATTACCCTGCAACCGCAGGAGGGTTCAACCACCATTCAGGTGCTGAAGGGTTATGTAACCGCATCTTCGTATGCAAAATTTACCCTTTCGGTAAAAAGCAATGTGGCGTTCGAACTCTATCTGAATAACAAGAAGGAGCTCTCGAAAGAGAGCACGGAGGAGAACTTTTCGGGCGCTCCGGTAAAAAGCGGCCCCTTTACTGCCGAGCCGCGCACCTACGAGATTCTGCTCAAGTGTATGGTTCCGGAGGCAGGCAAGGGCCAACCTCAGCTGAAAATGGCATTGATTGCCACCGACTCGGTTCAAACCCTGCCGTTGAGCCTGGCCACCGAAAACCGGCAACTGCTCACCATCGAAAAAACCATCGACGGAACCCGCCCCTCGTCGGTCTCTATCTCGCCCGACGGCACCATGGCGTTGATTCGCTACTCCGTTACTACGCAGGGTTCGGGCAGCGTAAGCAGCTATACCGAGGTGGTAGAAACCACCGGTGGTGCAACAATTATGCGTAACCCCACCCGCACCGGATCGGCCTCATGGATGCCCAACAGCAACCTCCTCTATTATGTGCTGAAAAACGAAGAGGGTCGGAATGAGTTGCGCAGTGTCGACCCCCGCAGCGGAAAAGAGGCGCTGCTCTTTAACGGAATTCCCGACGGTTCGTTCCGCTGGAGCCCCGACGAAACATTTCTGATTGTCTATGTGCAGGAGACGGGCCCTGCCGAAAAGGGCGATCTCCGGCAGATTCTCACCCCGGCCGATCGTCAGGCCGGATGGCGAAACCGCTCGCTATTGCATAAGTTCGACCTCCGGACTGGGCTAATGCTGCCCCTCACCTTTGGCTACCGCTCCACCTCGCTGCACGATATCAGCCGCGACGGGAAATACCTGATCTTCTCGGTTTCGGAAGATCGGCTCACCGAATGGCCCCTATCGCAATCGACCCTTTTCCGCATGGAAATCAACACCTTGGCTTGCGACACTTTACTTAAAAACGAAAGATTTGTTTCGTCGGCAAAGTTTTCCCCCAATGGTGAGAGCCTTCTGTTGCTGGGTGCCCCCGATGCGTTCGACAATATGGGCAAAACCATCCCGGCCAACCAGATCTCCAATCTGTACGACAATCAGGCCTATCTGATGGAGCTCAAGAGCCGGAAAGTGACCCCTCTTACCCGCAACTTCGACCCTTCGATTGAGGATGCCGAATGGAATCCGGCCGACCCCAATACCCTCTATTTCCGGGTTACCGACCGCGATTATGTGCGGGTCTATTCCTACGACCTGAAAAAGGGCCGCTTTTCGCAGCTTCCGCTGCAGGTAGATGTGGCCACCGGCTTCGATATGGCCACGCTGGCATCGACCGCCGTCTACATGGGGCAAAGTGTATCCGAACCCTGGCGGGCCTACGCCATCGATCTGAAGCGCCAGGCCTCTACCCTCCTGGCCTATCCGCAACAGGCCAACCACCAAAAGCTCACCCTGGGCAAAGTGGAGCCCTACAACTTTACCTCGGCCGACGGCACCCCCATTTATGGCCGTTTCTACCTGCCGCCGGGGTTCGACAGCAGCAAGAAGTACCCCATGATTGTCTACTATTACGGCGGAACCACCCCGGTTGACCGCAGCTTTGAAAGCCGTTACCCACTGCACCTTTACGCCGCCATGGGGTATGTGGTCTACAACATACAGCCCAGCGGCACCATCGGCTTCGGCCAAGCCTTCTCGGCCCGACACGTGAATGCCTGGGGCGAAAAGACGGCCGACGACATCATTGAGGGCACCCGCCGCTTTTTCAGAGAGCACCCCTACGTCGACAGCACCAAAGTGGGCTGCATCGGAGCCTCCTACGGCGGCTTCATGACCCAATACCTCCAGACGCGCACCAACCTCTTTGCCGCCGCCGTATCGCATGCCGGCATCAGCTCCATAGCCTCCTACTGGGGCGAGGGCTATTGGGGCTACGCCTACAGCGCCCGTGCCACCGCACAGAGCTTCCCCTGGAACAACCCCGAACTCTACACCCGGCAGAGCCCCCTCTACGCTGCCGACAAAATCAACACCCCCCTACTCCTGCTGCACGGAAGCGTCGACACCAACGTACCTCCGGGCGAAAGCGTCCAGATGTTCACCGCCCTCAAAATGCTCGGCAAAGAGGTAGCCTACATAGAAGTAAACGGCGAGAACCACGCCATTGCCGCCTACCCCCGCCGCATAGGCTGGAGCAACTCCATCTTTGCCTGGTTTGCCAAATGGCTCCAGGGAAAACCGGAGTGGTGGGAAGGGATGTACCCGGATAAAGTGCTATAGCTCAAGTGCAACAGTGCTCAAGTGCTGCGCTGGCGCGCAAGTGCTCTGGTGAAACAGTGCAATAGTGAAACAGTGCAATAGTGCTCTAGTGATTTAGTGCTGCGCTGCGCGCGAAACGACAAGTACGCGCAAGCGCGAAAAAATAATGGTGAATGGTGAATCTTTGTATTCACAGAAGCACGGAAGAGCCTTAGTTTATGGCGCGGAGCGCAGCATTAGAGCACTTGAAGCGCGAATGCGCTTCGATGTACCAGAGCACTTAAAAAGTTCCTCCTTCGAAATGAACGTCCATCAAAATAACAAAATCCTTGCTTTATGAAACATATCGGAGCTCATGTCAGTGCCTCGGGTGGCGTAGAAAACGCCCCGGTAAATGCGGCAACCATTGGTGCCAATGCATTTGCGCTCTTTACTAAGAATCAACGGCAGTGGGTGGCACCGCCCCTTTCGCAAAGCAGTATTACACTATTTAAGGCTCGGTGTGCTGAGGCGGGTATCAGCCCCGACTATATCCTCCCTCACGACAGCTATCTGATTAATCTGGGGCACCCCGAAGAGGAGGGGTTGGCCAAGTCGAGAGCCGCTTTCCTGGATGAGATGCACCGCTGCGAACAATTAGGCCTAAAGCTGCTCAATTTCCATCCCGGCAGCCACCTGAGCAAGATTTCCGAAGAGGAGTGCCTCGACCGGATTGCCGAATCGATCAATCTGGCGCTCGAAAAAACCGCCGGGGTTACCGCAGTAATCGAAAACACTGCCGGACAGGGCACCAATATGGGACACCGGTTCGAACACCTGGCACATATTATTGAGCGAGTACACGACAAATCGCGTGTTGGCGTCTGCCTCGACACCTGCCACACCTTCTCGGCCGGCTACGATTTTCTCTCGGCCGAAGCCTACAACGAGGTGATGAACCGTTTCGAAACGGTGGTTGGCTTCACCTATTTACGCGGCATCCACCTCAACGACACCAAAAAGGCCCTCGGCAGCCGAGTCGACCGCCACGAAAGCATCGGTTCAGGCATGCTCAACCTCGAATTCTTTGAACGGCTCATGAAAGACCCCCGCTTTAACAACATCCCCATCATCCTCGAAACACCCGATGAGAGCTTGTGGGCAGAGGAAATACGGAGCCTGCGGCAAATGGCGAAGATGCACTGACGCGCAAATGGTGAATGGTCTGTTGCGCCAAGCGCAACAATGGTTAATTCGCTGCGCGAAAGTGCTCGAGTGCTTCGAAGCGCGTGCGCGCTTCAAGTGCTGCGCTTCGCGCAAATTAACCCACAGATTTTCAGAGCGAAAAGCACATCTCCAGAGCACTCGCAGCACTAGAGCACTCGCGCGAAGCGCATCGGTAGCTGCCTCTCCCTGGCGAACTCTTTCAGCGCAGCACTAGAGCACCCGCGCGAAGCGCATCTCCAGAGCACTCGAAGCTCTTAACCATTCGCGCTTCGCGCGAAGTCTGTTTGTTTAGGTTTGGGTGAACTTTTTTGGGAGCGCGGTTGTTCAATTACTTATAATAATCAATCTCTCCCTTATGAAATCGTTTCTATTTTCCGGTGCTCCTTTAAAGGAGGATTCTGGTTCGTTAGCGCTGTTGTTTTTACGCCTTTTTGTGGGTGTAATCATGTTGACGCATGGATGGCCCAAGTTGATGGGGTTTTCCGAGATGTCGGGCGGGTTTCCCGATCCGTTGCATATTGGTACTCTGCCTTCGTTGTCACTAGCGGTATTTGCCGAGGTGTTTTGTTCCGTTTTGCTGATTGTAGGTGCTTTTACCCGTCTGGCTGCCGGAGTGTTGATAGTAAATATGGCTGTGGCACTCTTTGTGATTCACGGCCCTGTAACCGACACGAATACACTGGCCGAACTGCCACTCTTCTATTTGGTTGTCTATATCTACCTCTTCCTTTCGGGTCCCGGCAAATATGCGGTTGATGCCTGCTGCAAAGGGAAAACCGCCGCAGCAGGCAATTGCTGTAGTTCCGAAGCCGATGACTGCTGTTCCGAAGCCAATGACTGCTGTTCCGAAACCAATGCCAATGAAACCTCCGGATCGTGCTGCGGCAATATGGGCACCACCGACCGCATTATCCGGATGACACTCTCGATGGTCTTTGTAGCACTCTATCTCTGGGGATTTACCTCAGGCATTTTTGGAATAGTGTTGCTGATTTTCGCAATTCCTTTTTTCTTTGCAGCTATCTTTGGAGAGTGCCCGCCATACAAGCTGTTTGGATGGAACACCAAAAAGAGATAGTGCTTTGGTGCTCTAGTGCTGCGCTGGCGCATGAATAAATAATGGTTAATGATCTGTTGCGCTTGGCGCAACAATGGTTAATGATGCGCCTCGCGCAGGTGTAACAGAGTAACAGGGCAACAATGTAACTGTGAAACAATGTAACTGTGAAACAGTGCAACAGTGAAACAGTGAAACAGTGCAACAGTGCAACAGTGAAACAGTGAAACAGTGAAACAGTGCAACAGTGCAACAGTGAAACAGTGAAACAATGTAACAGTGCAACAGTGTAACAGTGATTTGAAGATGTGTCAATTTGAAGCTTTGGGTGACGTAGGATGTAGCCGTTTGGAGGTAACTGCCTCGGAGACAACCGGAGAAGTTGGGCGGGGACCCATCGCTCTCAATGAGCGCTAAAAAGAGGAGCTGTTTGAGCGTAGCGAGTTCTTCTCTTTTAGCGAATGAGAGCGCGAATGGGTCGACAAACTTATCTTGTCGAAGAGGCAATTACCTCTAATTCGGCGCGGAGCGCAGCACTAGAGCACCAGAGCACCAGAGTACTACATTTTGAGCATTAACTTTTTACAAGGAAAATTATGTTTGATATCGCATTGATCGAGAAGGTGTACGAAACCTTCCGCCAAAGGGTAGATAGTGCCCGGGAGGCTTTGGGTAGGCCGCTTACGCTGTCGGAGAAGTTGCTCTACGCACATATATTTCAGCCCGAATCGGTGAAACCGTTTGTCAGGGGCGAGGATTATGTCGACTTTAGACCCGATCGGGTGGCTATGCAGGATGCAACGGCGCAGATGGCTATGTTGCAGTTTATGAATGCGGGGCGAGATCACTCGGCGGTGCCGGCTTCGATTCATTGCGATCATCTGATCCAGGCCCGCGAGGGGGCACTGCGCGATCTGGCCACGGCCAATAGCTCTAATCGCGAGGTGTTTCAGTTTCTGAAGCAGGTGGCCGGAAAGTATGGCCTGGGCTTTTGGAAGCCGGGGGCCGGGATTATTCATCAGGTTGTGCTGGAAAATTATGCCTTTCCGGGCGGTATGATGGTGGGCACCGATTCGCACACCCCTAACGCGGGAGGACTGGGTATGCTGGCCATCGGGGTGGGTGGTGCCGATGCGGTTGATGTAATGGCAGGTATGCCGTGGGAGCTGAAGATGCCCAAGATTATCGGGATTAAGCTCACGGGTAAGTTGAGCGGATGGAGTTCGCCAAAAGATATTATCCTTACCGTTGCCGGCATTCTTACCGTGAAAGGGGGAACCAACGCTATACTGGAATATTTTGGCGAGGGGGCCGAAACGCTCTCAGCCACCGGAAAAGCCACTATCTGTAATATGGGGGCTGAAGTGGGAGCTACCACTTCGGTTTTTGGGTACGACGCTGCGATGAGCCGCTATCTGAAGGCAACCCGCCGCGAGGAGGTGGCTAAGATGGCCGACGATATGCAGCGCTATCTGCAGTCCGACAGGGAGGTTGCGCACTATCCGGAGCTCTTTTACGACCGGGTAATCGAGATTAATCTGGCAGAGGTAGAACCCCATGTAAATGGCCCCTTTACGCCCGATGCGGCTCATCCCATTTCGAAATTGGCCGGGGTGGTGGCCAAAATGGAGTACCCAAGGGTGATGGAGGCCGGTTTGATTGGCTCCTGCACCAACTCTTCGTACGAAGATCTTACCCGATCGGCCTCTGTAGCCCGTCAGGCAAAGGCCAAAGGGCTGGAGCCAAAGGCAAAATTGCTGGTGAATCCCGGTTCGGAGCAGGTGCGCTTTACGGCCGAACGCGACGGACTTCTGAACGATTTTCTCGATCTGGGTGCAGTGGTGATGGCCAATGCCTGCGGCCCCTGTATCGGGCAGTGGGACAGAAAAGCCGAGGATCCCAACCGGCCCAACTCTATTGTCACCTCTTTTAATCGGAACTTTGCCAAACGAACCGACGGCAATCCCAATACCCACACCTTTGTGGCATCGCCCGAGATTGTGATGGCCCTTACCATTGCCGGCGATCTCTCTTTTAATCCGTTAACCGACACCCTGGTGAACCAAAACGGCCAGGCGGTTAAACTGGACGAACCGGAAGGAATTGAATTGCCCCCTATGGGATTTTCGGTAAAGGATGCCGGGTATATCCCCCCCGATAAGGAGGCGGCCAAGGGCGAGGTTTCCATTGCTCCCCACTCCGATCGTCTCCAAAAACTTATCCCCTTTGCCCCTCTCAGCGAGACAGATTTTGTGAAGATGCCGCTGCTGATTCAGGCCAAAGGGAAGTGTACCACCGACCATATCTCCATGGCGGGGCCGTGGCTCAAATACCGCGGTCATCTCGACAATATTTCGAATAACCTGTTGATGGGTGCCATCAATCGATTTAACAACCGGGCCAACTCGGTAAAGAACCAACTCACAGGAAAGTATGAGGAGGTCTCTGCGGTTGCCCGACAGTATAAAGCAGCCGGCATTTCGTCTATTGTGGTGGCCGAAGAGAACTACGGCGAAGGGTCGTCGCGCGAACATGCGGCACTGGAGCCCCGTTTCCTGGAGGTGAAGGTGATTCTGGCCAAGTCGTTTGCCCGAATTCACGAAACCAACCTGAAGAAGCAGGGCATGTTGGCGCTCACCTTCGAAAACCCGCAAGATTATGAGCGGATTGCCGAAGATGATCGCATCTCGGTGCAGGGGCTCAGCCGTTTTGCACCGGGACAGCCGATAGAGGTGGTGTTGCATCATGCCGACGGAAGCGAGGAGCTAATCGTAACCCGTCACACCTATAACCCTCAACAAATTACCTGGTTCCGTGCCGGATCGGCATTGAACTGTCAAGCATAATGTCTATGAATCTGATTACCACAAGCTCCTCCGGAAAACTGACGGTTCCCGATACCCCTGAAATTCCCTTTATTGAGGGCGATGGGGTTGGCGCCGAAATTACGCCTGTGATGCAGGCCATAGTAGATGCCGCGGGAAAGTTGAGTTATAGCGGGAAGCGAACCATTATCTGGAAGGAGATTCTGGCCGGAGAGAAGGCGTTCCGCGAAACCGGAAGCTGGCTTCCCGAGGCTACCATGAACGCTTTTCGCGACTATACGGTAGGCATAAAAGGCCCCCTCACCACCCCCGTCGGCGGAGGCATTCGTTCGCTGAATGTAGCGCTGCGTCAGGAGCTCGACCTCTACATCTGTCTCCGACCGGTTCGTTGGTTTAAAGGGGTGATATCGCCCGTTAAAGAGCCCTGGAAGGTTGATATGCACATCTTCCGCGAAAATACCGAAGATATCTATGCCGGCATTGAATGGCCGCAGGGTTCGCCCGAAGCCGAACGGTTTCTGCGCTTTCTGCGCGAGGAGATGGGGGTCACCAAGGTTCGCTTCCCCGAGAGTTCGGCCTTTGGCGTGAAGCCGGTGTCGAGAGAGGGAAGCCAACGCCTGGTTCGCTCGGCTGTGCAGTTTGCTATTGAGCGGAAGCTTCCTTCGGTTACTTTGGTGCACAAGGGCAATATCATGAAGTATACCGAGGGCGGTTTTAAGCAGTGGGGGTATGAGCTGGCTCGCCGGGAGTTTGCCCGCGATACCTTTACGATGGCCGAATACCAGGAGATTGCCAAACAGTCGGGTAAAGAGGCTGCCGAAAACCGATTGGCCGAAGCCATAAGCCTTGGGAAGGTGATTGTGAAGGATGTAATTGCCGATGCTTTTCTGCAAAATACGCTGTTAATACCCGAGGAATACTCGGTAATTGCCACCCTTAACCTCAACGGCGACTATATCTCCGATCAGCTGGCCGCGATGGTGGGCGGCATCGGGATTGCACCGGGCGCCAATATGAACTGGGTTACCGGCCACGCTATCTTTGAGGCCACCCATGGAACCGCCCCCGCGATTGCGGGGCAAAACCGGGTAAACCCCTCCTCTCTGCTCCTTTCGGGCGTGATGATGCTGGAGTACCTGGGCTGGAACGAGGCTGCCGGGCGGATTACTACCGCCATGGAACGTGCATTCGAAAGCGGAAGGGCCACCGCCGATCTGGCCCGATTTATGCCCAATGGACGGGAATTGTCGACTACGGCGTTCCGCGACGAAATATTGAATAACCTTTAAACCGAAACCCTATGCCGATGAAAAAAGAGTACATGATTTACAAGCTGTCGGAGACAGTAAAGACTACTGCCCAGATAGATGCGGAGTTGTTTAGCCAATACAATGTTAAACGGGGCCTGCGTAACGAAGACCACTCGGGCGTTTTGGTGGGATTAACCAAGATTGGCGATGTGGTGGGTTACGAAAGGCTGCCCGAAGGCGGACTGAAGGCGGTTCCCGGCAAGCTCTTCTACCGCGGACTCGACGTAGAAGATCTGGTTAAGGGGATCTACTCCGAAAAACGGTTTGGATTCGAAGAGACGGCCTATCTGCTCTTATCGGGGATGTTGCCCGACAAGGAGTCGCTCGAGACCTTCCAGTCGCTCATCAATGAGGTGATGCCGCTCAGCCAGAAGACCAAGATGAATATCTTAGATCTGGAAGGGCAGAATATTATGAATATCCTGGCCCGCTGTGTGCTCGAGATGTACACCTTCGACGAGAACCCCGACGATATCTCGCGCGAGAATCTGATGCGCCAGTCTATCGATCTGATTGCCAAGTTCCCCACGATTATCGCGTATGCCTATAACATTGTACGCCACAGCAATCAGGGCCGCTCGCTCCATATTCGCCACCCCAAAGAGGATGTCTCGCTGGCCGAGAACTTTCTCTTTATGCTCAAGAAAGATTACACCGAGCTGGAGGCGCGTATCCTCGACCTTTCGCTGATTCTGCACGCCGAACACGGCGGCGGTAACAACTCTACCTTTACGGTGAGGGTTACCAGCTCTACCGAAACCGACACCTAC
>JBFWIG010000045.1:0-11593 GCA_050256115.1 Bacteroidales bacterium
CGCGATTGCGCGTTCTATTTCATTAACATTTTACCATTTGCGCGAAGCGCATAAAGCAATTTACCATTTACCATTAACAATGTTGTGCACAAACGCTCATAGCGCGTTTGTGCACTACTTTGTTCCTGATGGCAGCGGCAATTCCAGCCCGGAGGGAACCGGTGTTCCGAAGTTGGGGGTTCCGTCAGGATTCCAGTTAAAGAGCTGTAGTCTTACATCCCTCTCCCATCCCGGTGTTTTGCTCTTCTTGGAATGGTAGAGAATATACCACTCTTTGTTATCGGGCGAGGTGGTGAATGATGCATGTCCTACGCCGGGAATCGATTCGGTTCCCACAAAAACAGGGGTCTCGCTCTTGATCCAACTTTGTGGAAGTAAGGGGTTTGCCTTTTCGTTTCGCAGCCGGAGCCAGGATAGTTGGTAGGATGGAAGCCACGACTGACCACAGGAGTAAACGATAAAGAGGTCGCCCGACTGTTTGAGCGTGGCAGGCCGTTTGAGCACTTGGGGTCCTTCGTTCAGATTGAGTTCGGGGCCGGTTTCATACCATTGGTCGGGCGAAGAGATCTTTACCCTGGCACTCGAGATGGTGTAGGGATTGTCCATGGGGGCAATATAGAGATGCTGCTTTGTTTTATCGGTGGTTTCATTCTGCTCCCAACCAGACCAGATGGCATAGAGCCGCCCCTTCCATTCCAGTACCGTAAGATCGATGGCCCACTTGGCACTACTCCTGTCCAGTGGATTATCGCCCGTGTAGAGCATGCCTCTGTCTATATAGGGGCCAAAAGGGTGATCCGAAATCGATTCCAACACCCCCGCACGCTGATGAATATAGGGCGGACCCGAGATTCCGGCCGCGTAATAGATATACCAGCGTCCTTCCAGATAGTGCAATTCAGGAGCCCAAATACAGTTGGTATTCCAACCCGATTTGGGCGCTACCCATACAGGGACCGCCTCTTCGGGACGATGCAGGGCTCCCCAGCGCGAAACAAAAATACCATTCCCCGCAGCCGAACAGTAGTAGTAGAATGGCCCCTGTTTTACAATCCAGGGATCAGCCCCATTCGGTATAATAGGGTTGGCATACGAACGATCATTATCGGGAAATCCGCCTGCCGCATCACCGTCGGTGAGCTGGGCCGAGAGGATGGTACTCCTGACAATCAGGCAAAAAAGCATTAGATAGAGAGGTCTCATAGTTATAATCGGATAAATAACTTGTTTTTATGCAACATGTAGAGCAGGCCATATAACAGAGCAAAGTTAGCAACGGTTAACAGCACCCGGTAGTAGTCGCCCATAAACTGCTCCATCCCAAAGAGAAAAGAGTGGCTCACAGCCCGAAAATTTACCACCTGTACCAACACATAGGCTACAATAGAGTTCATGCCTATAACGCGAAGCCAACCGGTGCTTTTCCAGTACCCTTTATAGTCGATAAGATAGTAAAACAACGCCATGAGCAAAAAACAGTAGCCCGAAGAGACTAAAGTCATAGAACTGGTCCAGATCATCTTGATTACCGGCATCTCAATACTCCATAACCAACCGGCTGCAATCATTGCCACTCCGCAACTTGCCAATATACGCACCTTTTTCGAAGCCACCCACTGCTTATTGTACAAGACAAACCCCGCCAGATATCCGCTCAGAACCGTGACACCAAAATTAAGGCTGCTCAATATCCAGGTATATCGATAACCCTCTGAGAAACTCCATCCGCCCGATTCGTCGCGCGATACACCGTCGCGCCACTGCTGCAGAACGGCTCTGTCTATCCATTCTGCCAGATTGGTATCGCGCTCGTACGAACCCGGTACCGAAAGACCTGCCTGAAGAAAGGTGATCGATGCCCAATAGAGAAGAAGTAGTCCAACTGCTGCAGCAATAAGGTAGCGTACCTTTTTCAGATGCAATACCAGCAAAGCAGTAATGGCATACCCCATGGCTATGGCCTGCAGCGTATTGCTATACAAACGAAGTCGGGCAGGGTCGAACGCCAGAAGATTCCCCTGACAAATCGCTCCGAAAATCCAAAGAAGTACCACCCTGCGCAGAATACGCCGATAAAGGGGCAAAAGGGAGGTGCCGTTGCCATACTTTGCAAAGGAAAAAGGCATGGAGACACCCGCCATAAACATAAAAAGGGGCATCACCAGATCCCAGGCCGCAAAGCCCTCCCACGACACATGCTGAAACTGACTGTTTACTGCTGCCAGCCATGGCGTTTCGGCGGCACGCGCCAACGCATTCACAAACCCGCCCAGGAAAAGAAGGGAAAATAGATCGAATCCCCTCAGTGCATCGAGCGAGGCAAGCCTTGGGGGTATGTTTACCGGAATCTCCTGTTTCATGCGTGAAAGTATTAGCGCTACAAGCTATGAAAATAGGAAAAAAAACGCACTAGCGACGTTTCTGGCGCTCCTCCGGTAAAAAATTAAAAAATTCGCGTTTGAAAATATGGGGGAGCCTGGTACTTTTTACACTCGATTTGCCGAGCAGCAGCATGGGCAGCGAGACACCAATGGAGAGCGAAAGCAGAATAAAGGTGGCCTTAAGACCGCTTTGCACAGTGGTAAGCAAAATTACCTCTGCCCCCGCTCCTTCGGCATTGATAAACTTTATCAGGCCCAGAATGGTCTGATAGATAAGCATCCCGGGAATCATGGGGAGTAATGAAGGGAAGGCAAACACATCGGGAGGCGAATGGACCCAATGGGCAAAAGGGATGCTGAGCGCTCCCACCAGAAAAGAGACAATTAAGGTAGCAAAGGCAATTTCAACGCCCCATTGCATCAGAAGATAGCGAAACCCATGCGCAATGGCTGCCAAAAGGGCGGAGATAAAAATGGTTCGCAAAGGGGGATTCGAGAGCATGGCAAAACCGGCTCCTGCCAATGATGCAAAGAAAGCATCGGTTAAAAAATTGGTTAACAACGCACTCATAACTTTTCCAACCCCAGGCTCAACATAGTTAACAACAGACCTAACGAAACGCAGACCATCAGAGCGGCAGCATTTACTGCACGAGAGGTACCGGTAAGCACGTGCCCTTCAATGATATCGGTAAAGGCGTTAAGAAATGGAACCCCGGGAACCAGAAACAGCACACTCGTTGCCAAAGCCACTTGCGGCGTATGGCCCCATCCATACCGAAAACCCATTCCGGCCACAAAAGAGGAGACAAAGGCGGCTGCCAGAAAGACTACATAGTGGCTGGCCCCCTTGTGATGCAACTCCTGCCGCACAAAAAGCCCCATCCAGGTACCCAGCAAGACAAGCAGCATGGCTACCTCATCGCCGCCAAATAGCCGGCAGAAAGAGGCGTTTGCCACTCCGGCCATTAAAAGCACCCACCAGCGCGAACGTCGGGGTGTAGCCTTAATCCGGGCCAACGCCTGACGCACCTGTTTAAGCGAGAGCTTCGAGTCGAGCGTGCGCCAGGAGAGGATACTGATTTTAGAAACAATGGTAAAATCGAGCAACAGGGGTTTAATCTTTCTGATCAGCGTAACCCTGTGATGGGGATCGTTCTTGCCCGATACCGTAAGGATAATGCTAAGTTGAAACAGGCTGATCTGTGCCTCAAACCCAAAGGCCTCTGCCACACGAGAGGCATTGCGAACCACTCGTGCTGTATGGGCACCCGAACTCATCAATAACGAGGCAATATCGGCCACCAGATCGGCCACATCCTGCAAATCGGGCGAAGCCGGTTCGCGGAGAGGTTGATTCTCCATGGAATCCAATTAACTGTTTAGAAGCGCCTTAACCCGTTCTGCCACCAGCTTTCCATCGGCTTTCCCAGCCAATTGCTTGGTAGCCTGCCCCATAACCTTGCCCATATCTTTAGGCGAGGAGGCTCCCAACTCCGCAATTAACGCACGGAGAAAAGCATCGACCTCCTGGTCCGACATCTGTTTGGGGAGATAGGCTTCTATAAAGGCCGATTCCATCAACTCTTTGGCAGCCAATTCGGGCCTGTTTTGGGTGGTGTAAATCTCGGCCGAGTCGCGCCGCTGCTTTACCATCTTTTGTAACATCTTCATGGCCTCGGCCTCTGTTACCGTTCCGGCACCCCCCTCGGCAGTCTTTGCCAACAGAATGCCGGCCTTAATGGCACGAAGAGCCTCGAGCCGATCTTTTTCCCGGGCCAACATGGCACTCTTTATATCCTGATTGATAAGCGCTTCAAAATCCATAACCCTAATTTTTATCGTTTTCGGGGGCAAAGATATAGCCGGAAAACGGGAAAGCGCAGGTTTGGCCCGAATTTATTTAGCGCGAAATCCTAAACCAATCGAAATCAGCGTAACTCCCCTTACGGATGCCCGGCTCAGCAGTGCAAAAGAGCCCCACTTTAGCGCCAATCCATAACTCAGGCTTGGCAATATGAGTTTCGCCAACCGGGGTAAAGCGCTTGCCATCCTCGCTGTAGAAAAAGCGACAGGCCGCATCGGGTGCCGATACCTGCACCTGCAGGTAGATCTCGTTTCGGGATACCCTCACCGAATCGACCACCTCCTCGCGCCCCCCGTTTGGGGCATTCTTACAGAGCACCTGTCTAAGATAGCAACCCTCATCGTCTCTGGCCAGCGCCAGATAGCTGTAGTCGTTGCCCATCACAACCAATCCGGTCTGCTTACCCTGCCAGGCATCGAACTCAATGGTGAGTTTTACTTTGGTGGTGGCCGTAAATGCCGGCGCCGGAAATTTTTGCATCAGCAAATGTGGAACATCCCAGAGCCTCACAGGCATACCATCGTGGGGAGGAAGCGCATCGTCGGTGGTGGGATAGGCCAACAACCGCAAGAAACCCTGATCCGGAAGCTGCACAAACCAAGTAATCCGCTCGTTGGCCGCCCACTGCCATTGTAATCCGGGCGCAGGACCGTTAAACTCGTCCGACTCGGCAGGCGAGCAGATGGGCCACTCCCTGCCCACATCGGGCTTTTTATGCGTCATTACGGGTTGACCGCAACCATCGCCGTCGAGGTCGTTTCCCATCACCGGCCACCCCTCTTTCCAGCTTACGGGCTGAAGGTGCAAGATCCTACCATAAGCCCCCTTATCCTGAAAATGAAGAAACCACGACTCACCGGCAGGCGTATCGACCCATCCCCCCTGATGCGGACCGTTTACAGAGCTGTTGCCCTGTGCCAACACCTGCTTCTCTTGGTAGGGTCCATAGATACTTTTCGATCGCAATACCAACTGCCAGCCGTTGGTAACCCCTCCTGCAGGGGCAAATATGTAATACCAACCCTCCCTCTTATAGAGTTTTGGCCCTTCGATAGTGGCATTATGGTCGTGCCCGTCGTAGATATGCCTTCCCTGCCCCACCACCTCGCTTCCCGACCCATTCAATGGCCAAATCGTAAGCAGACTGTTAACATGAGCCCGACTGGCTGCCCAAGCGGTGACCAACCAGGCTTTGCCATCCTCATCCCAAAGCGGGCAGGCATCAATAATCCCCTTACCCTCCAGTACACGAACAGGAGGATCCCAATCTCCAAAGGGATTGGCTGTTTTCACCATAAACACCCCAAAATCGGGATCGCCCCAATAGATATAGAAAATACCCTTGCGATGACGGATACAGGGAGCCCACACCCCTTTGCCATGCTGTGGCCTGCCGAAAAAAGCATCAGGCCCCGGAACCCGTATGGCGTAGTTAACCAACTGCCAGTTTACCAAATCTTTCGAATGCAGAATGGGCAACCCGGGCGAACAGTTAAAACTGGAAGCGGTCATAAAATAATCCTCTCCGGCACGAACCACGTCGGGATCGGAGTAATCAGCATACAGAATCGGATTGGTGTAGGTGCCATCGCCGTTATCGGCCTTCCACACCTCCGAGCGGTAACGAGGCGCCACCTCTTGTGCCCCAAGCCCGGAAAGAAACCCGCCAAAAAAAAATTGCATCAATAATAGAAGCCTTATAAAGCGCATGATTGTAAAAAAAATGGTGAATAATTAATGGTTAATGCGCTGCGCGCGAAATGGTGAATGGTGAATGCGCTGGCGCGCTGGTGCTTCGAAGCGCTTACGCGCTTCAAGTGCTCAAGTGCTGCGCTGCGCGCAAGTGCTCTGTTGCTCTGTTGCGCTGTTGCGCAACAATTCTCCAAATCATCACATCTCCAAATTACCGAATTACCGAATTACCGAATTACCGAATTGTCAAATTATCTAAAGGATATCATAACTGCTCAAGGGCTATCCGGGCACTCAGGTAATCGGGTGAGGCAGCCAGCGCCGCGTTAAACGCTTCGCGAGCTCTGGCCGAATCGCCAAGGCCGGCATATCCCAAACCCTTGATGTAGAGAGGTAACGCCTGATTGTCGCGCGAAGGCATTCTTCTGGCGGCAATGAATTGGGGATCGCCTTCATTGGCTGCGGCAACAGCAACAGCCGAAGTGCCAATCCCGGCCAATTCGCGAAATACCGATTCGGTGTCGCTCTTAATACCCAGTTTTTTCTGTGCCAGTGCCACATAGTACCGCTGCTCCTGCGAATTCGCCCCGAAACCCCGTCGGGAACCACCGCCAAAACCCTGTCCCTGTGCGCTCTGCGATCCGGTTCCCACAACCTCATTCCATGAAGCAGCCGCTTTAGCCTTCTCGCCCAGCGCCTCATAGGCACATCCTATGTAGTAGGCCAGTTGGGTCTGACGGGCATTGCGCCCTCCCTGTGCCCGCAGGTTTTCGGGGGGCGAACCGGCTACCTGAAAATCGGCCAGAGCTTCACGATACCGCTTTTTGGCATAGTTATGCAATCCTCTGCGCAAATGGGCATCGGCCCAGGCCTGTCCGGTATTGAAGGCATTGCCCCCCTCCCAGATACTAAACACACGCCCCTTGAGCAATTCGATGGCCTCGTCGGTTTTTCCGGCAAAAATCTTGAGTTGAATCAACGCTCCCAGCGCCTCATCTTTCTGCATCACCACCTTTTGGTTGGCCTCGAGGAGAGCCAAACGCTTCTCCACCAACACCCCTTCGGCCTTGTAGAGTTGCTCCAACTCGGCAAAATGGGCCGGATAAGGGTTGGGGGCAGCCACGGCCCTCTCCAGGGCTGCGATGGCTTTGCCTTTGGCCCCCTCCTCTTGCCGATGCGAATAGGCAATGGCCAGATTGCGCCATGTGATGGGGAGCGAAGGATCTATTTTGGCCGAAAGTTCCCAGAATCGGATGGCCTCTTCGGGCTGCCAGTCGTAGAGCAGGTTCCCCAGATAATAGGGGGCTCTGGCATCGGAGGGGTTGGCTTCGATAGCCCTTTGCAATACCGCAATAAGCTCCTGCTGGAAGGGAAATACATAATCGAAGGGCTGAAGCACTGCCTGCTTGCGGAAATCATCGGCCTTTTGCGTATCGCCAAGCTTTTCGGCAAAATAGCCCAGATAGTAATAGATTAGGGGCGAAAGCGTTTTTGTATCGGCAGTTTCAGAAACAAGCTGCGATAAAACAACCTGCCCGTCATTCCACAAACCGCAGCCAAAGTATCCGGCAGCAATCTCCTGAGCATTTATGGGATGCTCCTTAAGGGTAGAGAAGAGGGTTTGAGCCGCCTTAGCCTCTTTGGATGCAAGCCACAGTTCGGCCATGAGCTGGGCGTCGAGCCTGTCGCACTTATCCATGGCAAAAGCCACCACTTTTGCAGCCTCATCGCTCCGGTTAAGTGCCCGGAGTAAAGCCGACTTCAGCACATAGGCGCGCACATTCGATGCATTGGCATCGAGCGACTGACTTACCAAATCGAGCCCTCTCGTGTAGTTTTTTTGGAAAGTGGCAATCTCGGCCAGTCCGTAATAGGCCGGAGCCTTCCACTCCTGCTTCCATGCAGCCTTAAAATAGGCGGTAAACGCCTCGTCGAGCCGACCCTGTGCCTGTAGCGCAACCCCCAGATAATAAAAAGGTTCCGCATTCTTAGGAATGGTATATTGGGCGGTGAGCCGTTGAATGGCCCGGTTGAGATAGCGCTCGGCAAGGGCATATTTGGCATTTCGCAGTGCCAACCGAGCCATGCCTGTGTTGGCCTCGATGTTCAACGAATCACGACTAAGCAACTCCTCCCAGTAAGGATCGGCATCGAGCGAAGGATTATGGAACTGGTCTATGCGCTGACCTGCCAGAAAGAGCTCTTCTGCATTTTCTATCTCTTCGGGCGCCGCAGGATTGGATGTTCCCACAGGTTTCGGTGTTGGCACAAGGGCCATCGGCTCATAGGCAACCAACTCACGACCTGCAACTGAGATCGAAGCACGGAGTTCTTGCTCATTCTGCCCTGCCACCAGCGCAATCTTTTTGGAATAGGGCTTGGCCGGACTAATGGCTACGCGTTCTTCGGAGAGGATCTTGTTGCCGGCTTTCAGCGTAACTACCGCATCGGACCAAGCCTTTGTGGTGTAAAAACCCAGATTGGCCTCACCCTCCTTTACCTCCAAATTGACCGCTGCATCGAGGTTGGCATTTTTTACCCCCTGAATCCCGCGAAAAGGAAAGAGCGATATATCGAACGAACGCCCTTCGGAGGGCTGTAACCACGAATAATCGGGCTGATTATCGGAGTAGGCGCCCACCATAATCTCGAGATAAGGACCATCATCGTCGGTCAGGATCTTATCCCACATATTCCCCACACCCCAGGTAAAAAACTTTTTCCCGGCAACGATATTGTGATCGGCCACACTCATAATCCCGGCATCTTTGCCATGGTCGTATCCGGCCACAAAATCGTCGTCGTAGTTTACGGCAAACCAAGAGTTGGAGCTCTTATTGTTTTTATACCAGCTCACATCCACATTGTTGGTAACAGGCCAGGGTTGAAAGCTCCGTTTGCTGTGACCGGTAGACCATTGGGTACTCGGAGGAAAAATCACCTGATAATCATCGTTTACCGAAACCGCTATATTGGCAAAACAGAGCATGGTATTCTCCACGGGAGTCCGGTTGTTGATCCGAATGGAGCACTCCACAATCGAGCTGCCCGGGCGCAAGGTGTAACCCACAGCCCAGCGCATCCGGTGCCGCACCTCAAGTTCGCCTACCCAGATGGTTTTGCTGCCATCGGTATGGGTTTCGAGCTGCCATTGCACCGGGATAAAGGTACTGGCCCTGTGATGATGAGGAATATTCCACTCCACCCCGCCCGAAATCCAGGCACCGGTTAAGCCGATAAGCGCCGGTTTAATCACATGTTGACGATAGATAAAGTCGTAATTATTGGTCTTATCTACCGCCGAAAAGAGCCGACCGCCCAACTCAGGCATCACCCCAATCTTAACATACTCGTTCTCCAAATAGAGCAGTTGGTACGTTTGGTTGCTCTTCCGGTTAGTGAGATTGTCGTAGAGCGGATAGGGATAGATCCGTTGCTCGGCTCCCTGCGTTCCTCTTCCAAAAAAGAACATCGGGTTGGGCTCGGGAGGATTCGATTTGTAGGTTGGAATCACTTCGTTTACCTCCGAAAAGGTAACGGGCTGCTGTGCCCGGGCAGTAAGCGACAGCCACACGGCAGCAAGCAGGAGAAAGCATCGGATTGTTCTCATTGAATTCAGCTAAAGAGGGGTTCTATACTCAAAAGTACTTTTTCGGCAACGCATTCCCAACAACCCTCCAAAATTAGTTTTTACGGCCTAACCTATTCCACTCCCCGTTTAAATACAATCCCTTCGGTGTGTTCGCCCACAAAAATGCGGGCCATGTCGCCGGTCTTGTACCAGGCCGGTTTCCCCTTCATATCGTCCGAAATCACGGTGCCGTTAATCACCAAATTCTCGAAAACCACATTTTTGATCTTCCTTTCCGCGTCGTAACCGGCAATCACCGAAAGTTCGGCATGGCTTCCGGTATAGGTAACATCCTTGAAAAGCACATTTTCGATCCCCCTGCCGGGCGAGGTGCAATATTTGCTGTTGTAAAAAACCCGCAGATTCACCAACTGCCCCTGCCTGAAATCTTCGATGCGTATATTTTCGAACCGCACATTCCTGATAAGATTACTGTCGCCGGCGTTCAGGCTCAGACAGCCCTGATAATCGAGTTGCGCCTCTTTGTGGTCGAGAATATCGAGGTTGATATAGTTGAGATCTTCCAGTACTTCCGGATTCGGGGTATTCCCATGCGTGCCAATCAGAATGGGATGGGCCACATCGGCCCATAAGGTAGAATTTTGCATGGTGACATCGCGCGATCCGCCGGTAAAGCCCAACCTGGTACCGTACACTGTGGTGCAGTCGTCGGAGTTCCGGTTAAAGACCCCATCAATCAATACATGATTACTCGAGATCACATTCATCCCGTCGCCCCATCCAAAATAGCTGATGCTCTTCACATTTCGAATGGTTACATATTCAGATCCCCCGGTAAAGCACTGCGAACAGAAAACCCCGCTAATCTCCACATTGCGCGAGTTGGCAATTCGCACCCCCTGTTTTACCGTTTGATCAATGATACCGCTTCCCAACACCTTCACATTCTCTGCATTTTCGATCAACAGTTGCCCCCTGAGCAGAGCCCCTCCGGCCAGAAAGACCGTTTTGCCCGATGGAACCCGAAGCACCTTACCGGGCACCTCATGAACGCCCGGCCCTAACCAGATTACGTTTGGATCGCCCTCCCGTGGAGGATTGGCATGCAACGGATTGGCAAAGAGATGAAGATTATGGAAGATATCACCATTCACCTCAACCGAAAGGTTTCTTGCCTGCGAAAGTTTGAAGGTAAGCGTATTCCCATTGATTACGGGTGTAATGGCATACGACAAGGGGCGAACCCGGGCCGTTTCTACAACGCCTTTGTTATACGTAACCGAGACCTCCACCTCGCCCGAGAAGTCGAAATAGCTCATCGAAGCCTTCTGCTCAGAGTGGCCGGTTCCCCGAACCTCATCAACCCTGATTTCATATTCGGGCAACTCCTGCCACGCCTGGCCCGGAATTCTAACACGAACCGAAAAATCGGAGTTCTGCACCACCCCGTCGGGAGCAGGATAGGCATTCAATTGGTTCTGTGCCTGCAGAGAGGCGAAAGGGAGGAGGAGGAAAAGGAGGAGGAGGTACATGATGAATGGTTAATGGTTAATGCGCTGGCGCGCGAAATGGTTAATGATAAATTAGTGCTTCGAAGCGCGTGCGCTGCGCGCAAGTGCTCTGGTGCTCAAGTGCTTCGAAGCGCGTACGCGCTTCAAGTGCTGCGCTTCGCGCGGGTGCTCTAATGAAAAAATCATCTGTCGAATTGCCGAATTATCGAATTATCAAATTATCACATTGCCGAATTATCGAATTGCCGAATTATCACATTGTCAGTTTTTGGAAGCGCATAAGGGCTTCGAGGTAGTAGTAGTCGGCGTAGATGATGGAGGCGTCTATTTCGGAGTTGTTGGGTTTATGGCCGGTGGAGTGGTTGAGGAGGGCTTGGTTTTGTTTTTCGCTTTGGTATTTGGGGGTGGAGAGGGCAATAAGGAGTTTTTCTGCAGCCTGCCGATAGTGTTGTTTGTCGGTTTCTGTGGTTACGAGCGTTGAGAGCTCAAGCAGGGCGGAGGCGGCAATGGCTGCGGCGGAGGCGTCGCGTGGGGCATCCGGGATGGCAGG
>JBFWIG010000046.1:0-11456 GCA_050256115.1 Bacteroidales bacterium
TTCCGATCTTGGCCTCATCGATCGAGTTATCTACCACCTCATAAACCAGATGGTGAAGTCCCTTCTCGCTAATGTCGCCAATGTACATGGCCGGGCGTTTTCGCACGGCTTCAAGCCCTTCAAGAACTTGAATACTGTCGGCCGAATAGGATGCTGCTGCTAGGTTTAACTCTTTTGAATCCATATAATGCAATCGTAATTGAAGATAATTTCAGATGAGTGAATAGTATTAGAAAGTGATGGTTACCCCGCCCTGAATCTGCACCCCCTGCGAAGGGAAAAAGTTCCACAAATAGTGCTTTTGATTCGAAAGATTGTATCCATTCAAAAATAGTCCGAAACGGTTGTTGAGTTGATACTTTAGCAACAGATTCAGATCGATCTCCGAATCGAGCGGTAACTTTGGCGTGTTGAGCCCGTCGAACGATCGAACACTAAACCCGGTTCGTTCGCCCATGGCAGTTGTCTGCAAGGTGGCAAAAAAACGATTATCATACTGGTATTTAACGGCCAATGAAAGATCCCAGTCGGGCATATGAGGCGCAAAAGGCAGACGATCGGTATCCCAATGGTAAACATTTCCTCCTACCACACTGCTGAGGAAATCGGTCCAGGTTACAGAGAATTCGCCACTCGCCATAAATCGGTTCACATCGTCGAGAACCGGAACAAAGGCGTTATCTGCCCATGTATTGATCTGTTCGGGCGCATCGATATTGGCAAAGAAGAGATAATCTTTCCAGATTGCATAGCCCACCCCAAAGCGGAACTGAAACACCGATCCCACCTCACCCCGAATACCGGCAAGTGCATCAAGATACTCAATGGAGTTGCCGGTAATTTGTCCGGGATAGACAAAAGGATTCTTTTCTACTATAGAAGTGTAGGAGTTGGTCTGCACCCCGCCCCCAAGAATTCCGAAAATATGGAGCGAGGGGCCGCCTAACAGCAGGTCGAGGTTCACTTTGGGAAAGAGATAAAATTTATGGTCGCCTTCGGCACCGGCCAGGGTAGTGCGCACGCCGGCTTTCAGATCGATCTCCTCATTGCGGATGCGAAAATAGGGCACCAGCGAGTAGTTTTGCATCTGCCGGGGCATGGGCTCAAAATCCTTATTGCGAAGGAAAATTTCCACATCGCCCTCCACGCCCCAATCGAGCTTGCTCGAAGAGGATCCGAGCAGAAAAGCCATTTTCGACACATTTTCAAAATATCCAAACTTGTCGTTCAGCATCGACGACTGTAACGAGAGGAGATAGTTGAATCCTTGGCGCGGACGGCTCTGCAACGCCCCGCTCAACCACCCTTTCCAGTAGTGCTGCCCGATTTTACCGGTAGAAAGCGGCATCTCGATGGTAGGAGGATCGGTCGAGAACATCAACGGGTTCACGCCGTAATAACTCACAAATTGATGCGAAAAACCGGCATCGGCGCTCAAAGTGGATATGGGTCGGTAACCGCGGGCAAATCCCTCAATGGAAGTGGTCCCGAAAGGGGCTCGCTGCTTAACCCCTTCGGCCGGCTTAATCTTTCCAAACGATGAAGCATGTCTTACCGAAGCCCCAAACTCACGGCTGTCGGAACGCCCGGAGTGCAGGAAAAGCTCAACCAACGGAGAGGCATAGTTTGCAGCCCCTATCCGGGCAAACCCTTTGTAAAGCGCAGGAAGTTCGGGAGGTGCTATTTTAACGGGACTGGCAGCCATCGGACGATACACCGAAGGAGCCACCCCTGTGAGCAACGAATAACCAAAGGAGGGGCGCACCCAAACCGTATCGGTGATCCGGGGAAGACGACTAATCTTCCTGACATCGGCCACATCGGGAGTATAGGGCTTCACCACCTCTACCTCCTTATTGAGCTGCTCTGCACTTTGAGCTACCTGCGCAGAGAGCTGCGGCAGATGGCCTGCAAACAGAAGCATTGCCCCCATAAGAGCGGCCTGAAATAGCTGATTTTTCATCATATCGCTCAGGTTCTATTACTTATTCAGATTAATCTCAACATCTTGGCTCTGTTGAGCACTCTCGGCAGCGGCCAGTGCCTCTACCTTCTGTAACTTAACTTTGGCGGCTTCGATGACTCCGTCGCTCTTATTTTCGTAATTTTCTACGATACTCTTCAGGGTATGAAGCGCCTGAAAATGGTCTTTTTTAGCCATATAGAGATCGCTCAGCAACAAAAAGGCCTGCCCCATCCAATAGAGATGACGGGTTCCCTTGTCGGCAAACTCAAATATCACCTTTTCGGCTTCGTCCAAACTTTGGCGGGCATAGAGCAGCTCGGCCACCCGAAACTTTGCTTCGGCTCCTTCAACACTGTTGGTCTCACTCCCCAGCTTCCGGAATTCGGCCAACGCACCGTTCTGGTTCCCGGATGCTAATAACGATTTGGCCTTCACAAATATAGCTTCGCGCTTAATCTCCTCCGAAGGAGCTCCGGCACTCAACACCGATTCGGCAGCGGGAGCCGCTTCCGGATAGCGCTTCAGCAGGTAATAACAACGCATCTTCCCTACCATAGCCTCGGCGCGGTTTTCGGCAATTTCGGCCTCAGCCGTCAGACGCAGATAATGCGCCAGTGCCGCCTCATACTGCTTCTCCGAAAACCGGATACGCGAGGCAACCAACAGAGCCTGTTCGGTAAAAGAGTTGCGGGTTGATGCCGCAGTTTCAAAGTGCTGCAGAGCTGCAGCCTGATTCCCGCTTCGGAAGAGACAGTCGCCCAAATAGTACGCTGCATTGGGCGAATAGGGCCCCGTAGAGAAACGTTGCAGAAAACCCTGCAGCAATTCGGTAGCTTTGGCGTAATCGGCTGCCATATAGGCCTGCTCGGCCGACTGAAACAACAGCTCCTCCTGCTCGTTGGGGGTAATATTGGCCATGCCGCCCTGCAGCGACTCCACATAACGGATATATTCGTCGGCACCGTTGGCATCCACATAGACCGTCTTCATGCCCAGCAGGGCACTTCGGGCATCCTGCGAATTGGGAAAGAGCGTAATCACCTTCTTATAATAATCTATGGCCTCCTGATTTCGACCCGCATTGTAAGCAATCAGCGCCAATTCGTTATACGCCCTGCCGGAGAAGGGGCTCTGAGGGTACTTATCAAGAAGCTGCTTATAAAGCAATGAGGCCTGGTCGGGCTCATTCAAAGCCACCAGACTCCTCGCCTGCTCATAAAGCGCAGCAGGAAGATGACCCGATTGGGGATAAGCACTCACCAAACCGCGCAGCGTTGCAAGTTTCCCTCTGTAGTCGCGCGCCAACCCCAAGGCTATCGCCTTCTGAAAGAGGGCATAATCGGCTGCAGAAGTTCCGTACGAAACCGCCTTGTCGTACCCTTCTACTGCCCGGGCAAACGATCCTGCCATAAAATGGCAGTCGGCAATCCGGTTCCAGGCATCGGCCACCAATTCGGTATCTGCTCCCGGCAACTGCACAAACCGGGTAAAACCGTCGAGCGCCAACGAGTAATCTTTGGTATTGAATCCGGTGTAGGCATAGTTGTAATAGACCGTCCGATATTCGGGCAAACCGGTCACATTGCGCAGCGAAAGAAACTGTCGGAAAAGCCTTCCGGCGTCGGCATCATTGCCTAAACGATAGAGTGCCTCGGCCTTCCAGAAAAGGGCCCTGGCCTCCAGTTCGGCATCATAACGACCATATTGCAGCGAACGGTCAAAGAGCGCCTGAGCCTGTACAAACTGCTGATCATTAAACAGCTGCAATCCGTGAAAAAGAGCAACCTTTTGAAATGCCCTCTCCATTGCTGCATCCTTAACCGGAATCTTATCGAGCGAAGCCAACGCGGCGCCATAATTTTTGGATTGCGTATAGGCGGCCACCAGATGTTTATAGACCTCCTCTCTGCGGGAAGAAGAGGGGTATGCCTGCAGAAACTCTTCGAACGAATTGACAATTTCGTTAAAAGGCGAGAAACCCAACTCAAAATTGACAACCGCACTTTGATAAGAGGCATCCTCCTGAAGGGATTTATCGTAACTCATTCGCGATGCCGAAGCAAAGGCCAGCCGGGCCCGGTTTTTCTCCCCCTTCCGGAGGTAACAATCGGCAAGGTAGTAGAGGGCATTCTGCCCGATGGGACTATCGGCAGCCGACACCTTTTCCAGATAGGTTTCGGCCACATCGAAACGTTTTTCACGATAGGCCGAATAGCCTAACTGATAGTAAATCTCTTCTCCGGGCTGACCCGACGAGACACTCTCCAGAAGAAAAGGGAATGCAGCCGAATAGTTGGCAAGTTGAAAGTGGGCCGATCCTATCATCCCCGACAACTCACCCCGCTGTTGTTCCGAAACCAAAGCGATGGCTTTAGCGCCATAATCGATCACCTGACGGTAATCGGCCTGCATATAGTAGATTTGCGTGATAGCAAACGGAACAACCTTACCGAACTCAGCATCATTTTCCAGCCTTCGATAGCCGTTTAATGCATTAGCCAGACGGCCTTTGGAAAGATCAATATGAGCCAGATAGTAAATGGCTGCAGCGTTATAGACCGAGACACTTCCTGCCAGCTCCTCAAACCAGTTAATAGCCTGATCGAATTTACCATTCTGAAAGAGTGAATAGCCCGACTCAAAGAGATAATCTTCCAAATCCTGATAGGGCACACGACTTCTGTCGACCCTGGAAAACCACGCCTCTGCCTGAGGATAATCGCGCGCAATAAAAGCCGCATGTCCTAAGGCAAAAGCCCCCTTCGACAGATAGGGCGATTGAGGCGACGCAAGCAGGTAAGCAGAGAGCCTTTCAGCGGCATCAGGATGTTGCAGCTCCAGCCTGCAGAGAAGTCCGAAGAAGCGTGCCTGTTCTGCCACATAATCGGTAATCGGTTCAACCGAAAGCCTGTCGAAAAGCCTGAGCGCCTGGCCAAACTGCCCGGCCTCATACAAATTAGAAGCGTCTTGGATCGTTGCTGCATGCGACTCCCGCCCGGGAGTTTGTTGGGCCGTCAGGGGCAAAAAAGCTGCCATTATACCCAGCCATAACGTAAAGAGCAATCTGTGTGTGGCCATGAATACGATATTAGTGAAACGCGGCAAAAATGTGTGCCTTCAAGCCCGAAAACCGGCCTGTTTACAACCCGTAAAGGTACGGAAAAGGAACGAACTTTACACCATTTTAACGCGATTTAACCATACCGTGAACCATAGAAACAGGGGTTTCCGGAGCGGGATTCCCGTTCAATTTCATACATTTGTACACTACCTTCCCGGCGTTCGTTCCCGGGCCATTGTACACCCCGATTATTGCATGCTTATGAACCACCACCCCCCCTCCGAACCGCTTATTTCGCTGCGAAAAGTTAGCATATACCGCGACCAGAATCTGGTTCTGAAAGATGTAGAGATCGATGTACATAGAGGCGACTTTCTATTTATCATAGGGAGGGTGGGCGAAGGCAAATCGTCGCTCATTAAAACGCTGATTGCCGAATTGCCGGTAACCCGTGGCAAAGCCTCCGTTTGCGGTTTCGACCTGTGCCATATTCGTCCCTCGCAAATTCCCTTTCTCAGGCGAAAAATCGGGATTGTATTTCAGGACTTCCGGCTTCTCTCCGACCGTACGGTTGGCGAAAACCTCGAATTTGTACTGCGCGCTACAGGCTGGAGTGCAAACAAACAGATTGAAAAACAGATTCAGGAGGTTCTGCAACGGGTAGGGCTCTTAACCAAAGCCTTTAAAATGCCTCATCAGCTATCGGGGGGCGAACAACAACGCCTCTGTATTGCCCGGGCTCTCTTAAACGATCCGTCACTCATTCTGGCCGACGAGCCCACAGGCAATCTCGATCCCGACTCTTCGTTCGAAGTGATGGATCTTCTCAGCCAACTGCAACAAGAGGGAAAGGCCGTGGTGGTTGCCACCCACAACTATTCACTGTTAACCCGTTACCCCTACCCAACCTACCGTTGTGCCAATTGCGAATTGTCCCTTACCCGGAGCCCGGGCCAAGAGACCGATTTCGAAGCCCTGATACGCGACTTTTCCACAGAATTTTCGCACGGAGATGATGGAGCCGATGCAAGAAAAGCAGGCTGGAAAGAGGGGTGGAAAGACTATTCGGGCAGCTGAACCGCCACCTCTCCCTTAGCTGTAGCAGGAAAAACCGTCACCTCACCCTTAGCTATATCAAGCTGAAGGCCATCTTTGGCCGCAGTTACATTTGGAAAGATTGCCTTTGCCTCATCCAATAGCGGTGCTGTATCGGGATAGCGTGCAGAATAGTGCCCCAACAGTAAAGAAGAGACCCCTGCCGCCGAAGCAAGTCTGGCAGCCTCAGCAGCGGTAGCGTGATAAGTAGCCTCAGCCAGAGAGCGATCGGACTCCAAAAAGGTAGCCTCATGATAAAGCAACGTAGCGCCGGAATAGTAGCCAATCGCCTCAGGGAGAGCTATTGTATCGGTACAATAGGCATACGAAGAGGGTGACGAAGCAGGAAGCGTCAGCTCGCTATTAGGTATCACTTCGCCCGAAAGTGTAGTAAAATCGGCCCCCTCCTTAATCAGAGCAATCTGTTGCAAAGGAATGTTATAACGCTCTCTCACCATCTTTCGCAAATGCGGTTGGGCAGGTTTTTGTCCGATTAAAAAGCCGCAAACCGGAATCCTGTGCACAAGGGGAAAGGAGAACACCTCCCATTTTCGATCCTCAAAAACCAATTGCTTCTCAGTTTTCGAAAGCGTATGAAATTCGATACGATAGGTTAACTCGTGCATAAAAGCGTAAACATTCTGCATGAGCGGCTTCCGCAACTCGGCGTGAGCATAAATATGGAGATCACTTTTTCTGCCCAACAAATTAAAGGTAGAGAGAAGCCCGGGAAGACCAAAAACGTGATCGCCATGCAGATGCGAAATCAGCACATGTTGAATCCGCTGCATCTTAAGACCAAACCGCCGAAGTTGCAACTGAGCCCCCTCACCACAGTCAAGCAGCAAATAATTCCCATCGGCCTCCACCAACTGCGACGAAGCATACCGCCCCGGCAAAGGAAAAGCCGACCCACAACCCAAAACAGAAACCCGGAAACCCATACTCTATAGTGCTCTAATGCTTCGAAGCGCGAGTGCGCTTCGAGTGCTCTAATGCTGCGCTGCGCGCAATATACAAATAACCTGAATAGTGCTCTGGTGCATCGAAGCGCGAAGCAGAGCACCAGAGCACTAGAGCACCAGTGCACTGATAAACCCTTCTCCTTCTTCTCTGCGCGTAAAGAGCGTTAATACCTCTTGCAGCCTTTTCTCTTCAATCCGGTCTAGTGCTGTGGGCGAGGTGATAACGGTAACCAGTCTGCCGCCGGCATTGCGGCATAAACGGGCACCGATTAATAGAACACCCAGTCCGTTATCGTCAATAAGATGTACTTCCGAAAGGTCGGCCAGTAAATATTTAACCCCTTGTTGGTTTAAACGGAGCAGCTCCTCTTTAAAAACACGCGAGTGGCTCGCGTCAAGTTCAGAACCTGAAACGGCCACTCGTGTGTAGTGTGTCAATATATGTGTTTCCACCTTCATGGAAAACACAACTTAGGCATTGGTATCCTCGTCGTCGGCAGTCTCTTCCTCTTTCGAAGAAGCTTTTTCGGCAGCTTTACGGGCGCGTTCTTTCAACCCCTGCTTAGCCTGTTCTTCCATCTCCTCTTTCAAGGCAGCCAGTTCGGTGATGTCGCCGAATGTGGTCTTCTCGAGCGAAGTTTTCAACTTCTTAACAGCCTTTTTGCTATCGGAATCGTCGTTCTTTTTGGCCACTCTCTCTTCAGCCTTCTTCACATCTTCAAAGATGCGGCTGTGCGACAGAATGATCCGTTTTGCCGACTTGTTAAACTCAATCACCTTGAATTGGAGCTTCTCTTCTACCTTAGCGGCCGCACCATCCTCTTTCACCAGATGCTTAGGCGTTACAAAACCCTCAACCCCGTAAGGCAGAGCTACAACGGCGCCTTTTTCCATCACCTCAACTACGGTACCTTCATGCACAGAGTCGACCGAGAAAATGGTTTCAAAAACATCCCAGGGATTCTCTTCAAGTTGCTTGTGACCTAAGCTCAACCGGCGGTTTTCCTTATCGATTTCCAGTACAACTACTTCGATAATCTCTCCAATCTGGGTAAACTCGGCAGGATGTTTGATTTTGCGGGTCCAGCTTAAATCGGAAATGTGAATCAATCCGTCGACGCCCTCCTCAATTTCTACAAAAACACCAAAGTTGGTGAAGTTGCGAACCTTTGCTGAGTGCTTAGAAGCAACGGCATATTTGGTTTCGATGTTATCCCAGGGATCCGATTTGAGTTGTTTGATACCCAACGACATCTTCCTGTCTTCACGATCGAGGGTGAGGATCTGCGCTTCTACGATATCGCCCACTTTCAGGAACTCCTGAGCGCTGCGCAAATGCTGCGACCACGACATCTCCGATACGTGAATTAACCCTTCAACACCGGGAGCAATTTCTACAAAAGCACCGTAGTCGGCAATCACAACCACTTTTCCTTTAATCTTATCGCCCACCTTCAGCGAAGCATCGAGCGAATCCCACGGATGAGGCGTCAGTTGCTTCAGACCCAGCGCAATTCTCTTCTTGGCATCATCGAAATCGAGGATAACCACATTGAGTTTCTGATCAAGCTGTACAATCTCTTCAGGATGCGAAACGCGTCCCCAGGAGAGATCGGTAATGTGAACCAGACCGTCAACACCACCCAGGTCAATAAATACACCGTACGATGTGATATTCTTAACGGTTCCTTCCAGAATCTGACCCTTCTCCAGTTTGGCAATAATCTCTTTCTTCTGCTGTTCGAGTTCGGCCTCAATAAGAGCCTTGTGCGAAACCACCACATTCTTGAATTCGTGATTGATCTTCACAACTTTAAACTCGGTTGTTTTTCCTACATAGGCATCGTAGTCGCGAATGGGTTTCACATCGATCTGCGAGCCGGGAAGGAAGGCTTCAATACCGAATACATCTACAATCATACCGCCTTTGGTACGGCACTTAATGTAACCGGTAATAATTTCGTCGTTGGCAAGTGCGGCGTTAACACGATCCCATGAACGGATGGTACGGGCCTTCTTGTGCGAAAGGAGCAACTGCCCTTTTTTGTCTTCGGCACTCTCCACATATACTTCCACTTTATCGCCAATCTTCAGATTGGGGTTATAGCGGAATTCGGCCATACTTACAATCCCTTCCGATTTATAGCCGATATTAATCAGAACCTCCCGTTTGTTCAAGGCGGTTACGGTTCCGTCTACCACTTCATTCTCTGTAATGGCCGACAGGGTTTGGTCGTACTTCGCAATCATCTCGTCGCGTTGGTCGGCCGAGTATAGATTGGGTTTGTTACTGTAGGTGTCCCAGTTAAAATTTTCGAGCGAAAGCTCCTCTTTCTTGAGTTTTCGGATCTGGTTAACTACCTCATCATCGCCATCTTCGAAGATCTCTTCATCATCTTCGGCATCATCGGCTACTTCGTCGGTCTCTTCAACCTCTTCCTGTTCTTCTACCTCTTCAACAGCCTCTGCCGACTCGAGTTCGGGATTCAAAGGTAATTCTTCCTTTTCCTGATTTTGTTTAGTCATTGTGTTTTGGTTCAAACTAATGGGTTAGACATTATTTTTAGTTCACGAAGGGGCAAAATTAAAGCTATCCTTCTAAAACACAAAATATATCATCAAAAAGAAATGATTATTTTTGCTGAGAAATCTCCATTATGGATAAAAAAGCGCGATACCGGTTTGTAATCGACTATTTTCAGAAAACCCGTCCCGTGGCCGAGACGGAATTAGACTACCGGAACCCCTTCCAATTGTTGGTTGCCGTCATCTTATCGGCACAATGTACCGACAAACGGGTTAATCTGGTTACTCCCGGTTTCTTTGCCCGCTTTCCCCATGCAGCTTCGCTGGCAGAAGCCTCGCACGAAGCCGTGTTCTCACTGATTAAGAGTGTCTCCTACCCCAACAATAAAGCGACACATCTGTTGGGAATGGCCAAAAAACTCACGGAACAATTTGATGGAGAGGTGCCCCACACGTTCGATCAGCTGCTCACGCTTCCCGGAGTGGGAAGAAAAACGGCAAATGTAATGATGGCGGTTGCATTTAATCAGCCGGCCATGGCGGTCGACACCCATGTATTTCGTCTCTCTGCCCGCCTGGGACTCACCGAAAATGCCAAAACGCCATACGACACCGAGATGCAACTCACTCAACATATACCCCGCCATCTGTTGGGCACTGCCCACCATTGGCTTATATTACACGGCCGCTATATCTGTAAGGCCCGAACTCCCCTCTGCGGAGAGTGCGGCCTCACGCCCGTCTGCGTTTATTATAGCCATAAAACAGACAAGTAGTTACGGAAAAGGTTATATTAGCCCTGACATTGCCCCAACCAATTAAGCATTTATGCAAACAGATTATAAGATCCTCCTGGTAGATGATGAACCCGATATTCTGGAGTTCGTGGGATATAACCTCCGCAAAGAGGGATACAGGGTAGAAACTGCCAACAACGGAAAAGAGGCACTGTTAATCGCAAAACAGTTTGCCCCTCATCTCATTCTGCTCGATGTGATGATGCCGGAAATGGACGGCATAGAAACTTGCGAAACCATTCGCAATATCCCCGAAACAAAAAATGTACTGATTGCCTTTCTCACAGCCAGGTCGGAAGACTACTCCCAGTTGGCGGGGTTCGATGCCGGTGCCGACGACTACATTGCAAAGCCGATAAAGATCAAAGTATTACTATCTCGCATCAAGGCTCTTTTACGGCGTACCGAATTATCTGTACCTCTGTTATCCCTGCCGGAGATCACAGAGTCGGGACGAATTGTGGTAGACCGCGAAAGATTTGTAGTCATGTCGGAAGGGAAAACCTATTCGCTGCCCAAAAAGGAGTTCGAGCTCCTGAGTCTGCTTATCTCTCGTCCGGAGAAAGTCTTTACCCGCGAAGAGATTTTTCATACAGTCTGGGGCGACGACATCATAGTGGGCGACAGAACCATCGACGTGCATATCCGAAAATTGCGCGAGAAACTGGGCGACGATATCATCCAAACCATTAAAGGGGTGGGCTACAAGTATGTACTTCCCGACTCCGCAAATGAGCCGGCACTCAGCAAATGAGCCGGCCTTCCACTAAAAGAGCTGTTTTGCGCTTGCCGCAACTACCGTTCTGGCACCCGAAAGTTGCGAAAACGACTGAAGCGTTTTGATCATGCCGATAATCAACAAAATCATGGTCTTATACTCGGCAAGCAAATTAAGATAGAGCATACTGGTTCGGGTGGAAACATCGCGCTGCTTAATCAGTTTAAGCTGCCGTTTTTGCATCTTTTCGAGGTTCTCCAACAAGGTATCCTTTTGTATCGACAAATCGGGAACCTGTCCGTATCGCTGATTCTTTAAAATATGCACC
>JBFWIG010000047.1:0-11375 GCA_050256115.1 Bacteroidales bacterium
GTTGAGTAAAGAGGGGATAGATAAGATACTGGCCGAGGCCGGTTTCGAGCTTCGCCAGCCCGGATGTTCGGCCTGTCTGGCCATGAACGACGACAAGGTTCCGGCCGGGATGTACAGTGTATCTACCTCGAATCGAAACTTTGAAGGACGCCAGGGCCCCGGTTCCCGTACCTTTTTGGCCAGTCCCTTAGTGGCTGCTGCGGCAGCTGTTACCGGAAGGGTTACCGACCCCCGGACTCTCTGTTAATTGTATGAATCTTATATTTACAGCATATGGCAACTGAACCTTTTTCTGTGTTAAGGTCTACTGCGGTTCCTCTTCCTGTTGAGAATGTCGACACCGACCAGATCATTCCTGCCCGTTTCTTAAAAGCCACCACCCGTGAGGGTTTTGGCGACAATCTTTTCCGCGATTGGCGCTACGATGCATCGGGTGCTCCCGTGGCCTCTTTTGTGTTGAACAACCCCGCCTGGTCTGGCTCTATCCTGGTGGCCGGCAAAAATTTCGGCAGCGGATCGAGCCGCGAGCACGCAGCCTGGGCCATTGCCGGCTATGGCTTTCGTGCGGTGGTTTCCAGTTTCTTTGCCGATATCTTTAAGAATAATGCGCTGAATAACGGGATTTTGCCGGTACAGGTTTCGCCCGCTTTTCTGGCTCGTATTTTCGAAGCCATTCAGGCAGATCCCTCAACCGAGCTCTGCGTAGATCTCGAAAAACAGGAGATTTCGTTTATAGCGTCGGCAGAGTCGGAGCGGTTCGACATTAACCCTTACAAAAAGACCTGTTTGCTCAACGGCTACGATGATATCGATTATCTGCTCAGCCTTCGTCCGGAGATTGAGGCATTCGATGCAGTGAAGCCCTACTAGTAAAGCAGTTACTATGACAACCGTAGAACTGTTAGATACCACGCTTCGCGACGGGGAGCAGACATCGGGGGTCTCATTTTCGCCCGAAGAGAAGTTGCAGGTGGCCCGCTCCTTACTGGAGGATGTGAAAATCGACCGGATTGAGGTGGCCTCGGCACGGGTCTCCGATGGAGAGCTGGAGGCGGTTCGGCGCATTGTGCAGTGGGCACAAACGCGCGGCCTGGTGAGCCGGGTTGAGGTACTCTGTTTCCTGGATGGCGGCGAGTCGGTAAACTGGGCCCGGTCGGCCGGAATTGAGACGGTGAATCTGCTTACCAAAGGGTCGCTCAAACACCTGGAGGGTCAGTTGCGCAAGAGCCCCGATCAGCATATTGCCGATATTAAGAGTGCGCTTAGGCACCTTTCCGATAAAGGGATGAAGGCCAATATCTATCTGGAGGATTGGAGCAACGGGATGATCTCTTCGCCCCACTATGTACGCTATCTGCTCGATGCGTTGCAGTATGAACCCTTTCTGCGTTTTATGCTCCCCGACACACTGGGGGTCCTTACGCCCGATCAAACCTTTGCTTTCTGCAAGGAGATGACAGAGCGCTATCCGGCGCTTCATTTCGATTTTCATGCGCATAACGATTACGATTTGGCGGTTGCTAACTCTTTAGCTGCGGTGCGTGCCGGCGTAAAGGGGGTACATGCCACCATTAACGGTTTGGGCGAACGGGCAGGCAATACTCCTATTGCCAGTGTTATAGCCGTTCTGAAAGATCATTTGAAGGTGCCTCTTCGGGTAAACGAAGAGAAGATTACCCGCATCAGTAAATTGGTGGAGTCGTTCTCCGGAATTCGAATTCCCGCCAATAAGCCGATTGTCGGAGAGAATGTATTTACGCAGGCATGTGGCGTCCATGCCGATGGCGACAATAAAGACAATCTCTATTACAACGACCTGTTGCCGGAGCGATTTGGCCGGACGCGCAAATATGCCCTGGGCAAAACCTCCGGGAAGTCGAATATTCTTAAAAATCTGGAGGAGCTCGATATTCAGCTCGATCCCGAAATTATGAAGAAGGTAACGCGCCGGGTGGTTGAGTTGGGCGACAGGAAAGAGAATGTTACGGCCGAAGATCTGCCTTACATCATTGCCGATGTATTGCATAATGAGTCGATAACCCAACGGATACGTGTGGTGAATTATGCACTTACCGTTGCCGAAGGGCTAAAATCGTCGGCCACTCTTATGGTCGAGATCGAGGGGCAGAGTTATCAGGAGACCTCATCGGGCGACGGTCAGTACGATGCCTTTATGAATGCCCTGCACAAGATCTACGACAGTTTAGGCAGAAGTTTGCCCCGGCTTGCCGACTATGAGGTAACCATTCCTCCCGGCGGGAAGACCGATGCCCTCGTGGAGACGGTTATCACCTGGAGCTTTCGCGATCGGGAGTTTAAATCGAGAGGACTCGATCCCGATCAGACCGTTGCTGCCATTAAGGCCACCGTGAAAATGTTGAATATTATTGCATAAATTACATCGACGGCCGGAGAGCTCTCCGGCCTTAAAACATTATTCTGTTATATGGAAAAAAAGATAGCAGTTTTGGCGGGCGACGGAATCGGACCCGAAATTATGGAGCAGGCTCTTAAGGTAATCGGGGCTGTTGAGAAGAAATTCGGACACCGGTTTTCGTACCATCCTGCACTTACCGGAGCTTGTGCCATTGATGCCTGTGGCGATCCCTATCCTGCCGAAACGCATGCCCTTTGCATGGAGAGCGATGCGGTGATGTTTGGTGCCATCGGCGATCCCCGTTTCGACAATGATCCCAAAGCAAAGGTGCGTCCCGAGCAGGGACTTCTCAGGATGCGTAAACAGTTGGGATTGTATGCCAATCTCCGGCCGGTTGCTCCCTTTGCCTCGTTACTGCATAAATCGCCCCTCAAAACCGAACTGGTAGAGGGTGTAGATCTTCTCGTGATTCGAGAACTTACCGGCGGGCTCTATTTTGGCGAACCCAGGGGGCGTTCGGAAGATCAGAATACCGCCTTCGAAACCTGTATCTACACCCGGGCCGAAGTGGAGCGGGTGGCACGACTCGCCTTTGCCTATGCACGCACCCGTCGCAACAAACTCACTGCTGTCGACAAAGCCAACGTACTTCCCACTTCGCGGCTCTGGCGCGAAACCATTCAGCAGTTACATGCCTCGGAGTTTTCGGATGTAGAGCTGGAGTTCATGTTTGTAGATAATGCTGCTATGCAGCTGGTGACCTGGCCAAATCGGTTCGATGTGATGGTTACGGAGAACCTCTTTGGCGATATCCTCACCGACGAGGCGAGTGTGCTTACCGGCTCACTGGGGCTGCTCCCTTCGGCTTCGATCGGGATCCATACTTCGGTTTTCGAACCGATTCACGGCTCCTATCCTCAAGCTGCCGGGAAGAACATTGCCAATCCTGTGGGAACGGTTCTTTCGGCTGCATTGATGTTTGAGTATGCTTTTCAGGCTCCGGCCGAAGGTGCTCTGATCCGGGCTGCCTGCGAAGCCTCTCTGCGCGAGCAATTTGTGACTGCCGATATTGCCGGTGGCGATGTTACGCCCAGAAGTACCTCGGAGGTGGGCGACTGGCTGGCCCGTTATATCATGGAGGCATAGTAGATAGCATCTCTCCAAAAATGATCCCGGCCTCCTGTAACCCGCTTTTTTTAGGGGTTGCAGGAGGCCGGATCTTTTAGAAGCACCTCTATAGTAGAGCCTGTAGGTTGTTGGAAAGGTTATCTGAAGATGGTCTCTTTCCGGTTGGGTCCTACCGAAATAATCCGGAAGGGAACGCCCATCTGCTCTTCGACAAAGGCAATGTACGCTTTTAATGCTGTTGGAACCTCCTCCCAGGTACGCAGATGCGATATATCGCTTTTCCACCCCGGCAACGAAGTATAGATAGGTTCAATCTCTGCTTTTACATCGAAAGGGATCTCCTGTGTAATCTCTCCGTTCACCTTGTAGGCGGTACATACCTTAATTTGGTCGAAACCGGAGAGAACGTCGGGTTTTGTGAGAATCAGATCGGTAACCCCGTTAACCATAACCGCATATTTTAGCGCAGGCAGATCGAGCCATCCGCAACGGCGGGGACGCCCTGTGGTAGAACCAAATTCATGTCCTACAGCACGTAACTCTTCGCCAACGGCATCGTGCAGTTCGGTAGGAAAGGGGCCGCTCCCCACCCGGGTACAGTAAGCCTTCACAATGCCAAATACCCTGCCGATGGCTCCGGGTGCAACACCCAGTCCGGTACAGGCACCGGCGCAAACCGTGTTGGATGAGGTAACAAAGGGATAAGAGCCAAAATCGATATCGAGAAGCGTGCCCTGAGCTCCTTCGGCCAGAATCTTCTTGCCCTCACCGAGGAATTGGTTCATCACATACTCGCTGTTAACCACCGTAAGCGAACGAATCAACTCAATGGCTTCGAACCAGGCTCTCTCCTCCTGTGTAAGGTCTATATCGGCTCCGTATTGGGCAAAAGCAGCACGGTGTTTTTCTACCAGCGCATTGTATCGCTCTTTGAAGTCGGGGGTGAAGATGTCGCCAACACGAAGCCCGCTGCGGCCAATTTTGTCGGTATAGGTAGGGCCGATCCCCTTGAGGGTTGAACCGATTTTTCCGGCCCCCTTGGCCTCTTCGTATACCCGGTCGAGTGCCCGGTGCGAAGGGAGAATGAGATGGGCTTTCTTCGAGATATAGAGATGACTCAGGTTGATTTTATGGGGGAGGAGCAAATCGATCTCTTTTTTGAAGATAACGGGATCTATCACTACTCCGCTGCCAATCACATTAATCTGCCTGGGATGAAAGATACCCGAAGGAATCGTGTGCAGCACATGTTTAATCTGATTGAACTCGAGTGTGTGACCGGCATTCGGGCCTCCCTGGAAACGGGCTATCACATCGTATTCGGGGGTAAGGGCATCTACAATTTTCCCTTTTCCTTCATCGCCCCACTGCAGCCCGAGCAGTACATCTAATTTTGTCATCTCTGTTTTACATTTTAAGAATTCGACTGCACCTGGCGTGCGGTCGCAAAAACGCGGCAAATTACGAAAAAAGATTGGAAAGGGGGTCAACAGCCTCCATTACTTTTGCGTCCGAAGACGTAGAGTGCATAGTGCTCCATGGTCATCCCTTCACGCCGGCACACCTCTTCCAAAATAGTTCTGATTCCGGGGTCCGAAAACTCGATGGTTTCGTTGGTGTCGGTGCAGACCAGGTGATCGTGAGGCGTCATCTGAAGCCGCTTTTCGTATACCGATAGATTCTTTCCAAAATGGAGCCGGGTTACCAGGCCGCACGCTAACAGCAGCTCCATGGTATTGTAGAGCGTAGCTCTGCTTACCCGGTAATTTTTCTTTTTCATCAAGACGAAGAGGGTCTCAATGTCGAAATGTGAGTTGTGGCGATAGATCTCTTCCAGGATGGAGAAACGCTCCGGCGTTTTCCGGTGTCCCGTTTTTTTGAGGTACTCCGCAAAGATAGCGGCAGGGCTCTTCTGGTGGGTTTCGCTCATACTTACGTTTTTTTGTGTTAGGCAGAAGGGGTGGTCTCCTCTGTTTCCGGCTGAAAGGTCTCAATCCGCTTCACCTTTTCAATCCCTTTTAACTTCCTGAGCTTTAGAATCAGCTCTTCCAGATTGCGAACATCGTGTACATACAACCCGATTTCACACTCGAAGATTCCGTCGTGACTTGCGATGGTCAAAGTACGAATGTTGATTTTCAATTCGTTGGTAAGCAGCGTGACAATGCTGCTCAAAATGCCGAACCGATCGATACCCTGGATATAAATCTTTGCCAGAAACGACATGATCTTGTAGGTGGCCCATTTAACCGGAATCACATGGTTGCCCATACTCGAAGCAAGGGTTATGGCATGTTTACATCGCGATTTGTGTATAACCACTGTGCCGGCAGGGGTGGTATATCCAATCACATCATCGCCCGGAATGGGATTGCAACAGCTTGCCATCCTGTAGGCCGGTTCGCCCGGCTGATCGATCTGCTCCTTAACCAGAAAGGGCTCCTGCGACTTACCCCCTTTTGCCTGATTCTCCTTTGCCCCTTCTACACCGGCCGGCTTCTTACTGCGGACGCCCAAAAATTGCAACTCCCAGTATCGCATAAACTTGTTAATGGCATTTTTCTTGAGCACCTTATCCAGATTGCTCAGATCGATAATGCCAAGGGCTATGCCACTATAGAGTTCGTCTTTTGAGGTAACGTTATATTCGGGGAGAAGCTTTTTGAAGATGCGCGAACTGGGAGCCAGTCCTAACTCATTAAGGCGCTTTTCCAATATATCCTGCCCCGACTCAATCCGGTTTTTCGACTCGGTAGAGAGGGCATGTTTAATTTTATTTCGGGCTTTGGCGGTGACAACCTGGTTAAGCCACTCCACCTGCGATTTCTTTTTGTCGGAGGTGATGATCTCTACCTGGTCGCCACTTTTGAGAACATAGTTGAGGGGAACCAGCTTGTGGTTTACCTTGGCGGCGATGGCCAACTGCCCGACTTTGGTATGAATGTTATAGGCAAAGTCGAGCGCAATGGCATTTTTGGGGAGTGTCTGGATATCGCCTTTAGGGGTGAAGACCTGGATCTCTGATGCGTAGAGATTCATCTTGAACTCATCCAGGAACTCCAGGGCATCGGCCGAAGGATTTGCCAACACTTCGCGCACCTGCTTCAGCCATCGGTCGAGCTCGGAGGTTTGCACCCCGCTGCTTTTGTATTTCCAGTGGGCCGCAAAGCCCCGCTCGGCAATTTCGTCCATCCGGCGGGTTCGGATCTGAATCTCTACCCATCGCCCTTTGGGGCCCATTACCGTAATATGCAGTGCTTCGTATCCATTGGCTTTAGGGGTAGTGATCCAATCGCGGATTCTGTCTTGCCGGGGGGTGTAGATATCGGTGATGGCCGAGTAGAGATCCCAGCATTGGGTCTTTTCTGAGATTCCCTCTTTGGGTTCGAACACAATCCTGACGGCAATAAGATCGTAGATCTCCTCCATGGGAATACCCTTGTGCTGCATCTTATAGTAGATGGAGTAGATCGATTTTCGTCGGCCGGAGAATTCGAATTTAATGCCTTGTGTGCGGAGAACACTCTGCAGCGGAATGATAAATTCGTTGTAGAATTGCATTCGCTCATCTTCAACCTCTTTAATCTTATCAACTACCTCGTTGTAGATAATGGGATGGCGGTACTTGAGCGCCAGATCTTCGAGCTCCTGCTTAATGGAGTAAAGCCCCAGACGGTGTGCTAACGGCGCAAATAGGAATACGGTTTCGCCGGCTATCTTGATCTGTTTTTCGGGCGAGAGAGCGTCGAGGGTACGCATATTGTGCAGACGGTCGGCCAACTTAATCAGAATCACTCGCAGATCGTCCGAGAGGGTCAGCAACATCTTCCGGAAATTCTCGGCCTGCAGCGAAATATTGGTGTTGAAGGCCGAGGAGATCTTGGTAAGGCCGTTGATAATGGAGGCTACCTTCTCATCGAACTCCGATTTAATGAACTCCAGGGTTACTTCTGTATCTTCTACTGTATCGTGCAGCAACGCACATACCACCGAGGTGGTTCCCAGGCCGATCTCTTCGGCCACAATTCTTGCCACCTCAATGGGGTGCAGAATGTAGGGCTCGCCCGATTTGCGGCACATTCCTTTGTGCGCTGAATGGGCAATGGCAAAGGCTTTTCGGATCAGTTCAAGATTTTCTGTTTTTTCTGAGCGCGCACAGACCTCCATCAAAGCTTCGAATCTTTGTTGTACCAGTGTTTCTGCAGTATCCGAAGGGGAAGGATTCATAGTGAAGGATTCAGAATTTACAAAAAAATTCAGGCTTAAAGGTAGTAAAAAAAACAATCAGAGGCCCAGCTTGTCGCGCAAATCGGTAAGCCGGGCGATTTCGTAAGTTGGGGATGTAACGCTTTCTTTTCCAGATGGGTTAAACCATACTTGATCTATCCCGAAGTTTTGTGCGCCCAGGATATCGGTGGTTTGATCATCGCCTATCATCAGGCTCCATTTTTTCGATGCATTAACACTAGAAAAGGCTTTTCTGAAAATGCCCGGTTTCGGTTTCGAACAACCTGCCCATTCGGAGGTAAAGAGCTGATCGAAGTAGGGCTCCAATTGCGAGGCAGCCACTTTTATTTTTTGTATACGCGTAAAGCCGTTGCTCAGAATATAGAGTTTGTACGATTTGGATTTCAGGTAATTAAGCGTTTCTAACGCCCCATCGAGCAGGGTGGTTTTTTCCGGGCATATCCGGAGATATGCACTATTCAGCTCGGCGGCAAGCAGCGGGTTCTCTATTCCGAACGCTTGCAATGTTGCTTCGAATCGTTGCGTCCGAAGTTCAGCTTTGGTAATCTCGCCCTTTTGCAGGGCACGCCATAACCTTTCATTGTGTTGATTCCAGGTGTCGGCAAAGTTTCGAAAGGATCCTATCTCTCTCTCCAGTTGTCGGGCATGAAAGAGTTCGTTGAGGGTCTCTTCCGAATTGGCCTGGAAGTCCCATAAGGTTCGATCGAGATCGAAAAAGAGAAAACGGTAGCGTGGATTCATTTTGCAGAGGGGAGCCAGGGGCTTATTTTGCGGAACAACTCCCACAGTACAATACCGGCGCTCACCGATACATTAAAGGAGTGTTTGCTGCCAAATTGGGGGATCTCCAGCGCAAAATCGGCCAGATCAATGGCCTCCTCTTCTACCCCTTTCACTTCGTTTCCGAAAATCAGGGCATATTTTGCCCTTTTTTCCGGTTCGAAAGTTTGGAGCGGATAGCTGTTTGCCGTCTGTTCTACGGCTGTGAGCAGGTATCCCTCTGCCTTGAGTTGACGGAGCGCTTCGGGTGTAGAGGGGTGGTAACTCCAGGCCATACTCAGTTCGGCGCCCAGCGCACTTTTATGGATCTCCCGGTGGGGTGGGGTGGCAGTGATTCCGCACAGCAATAGCCGCTCCACCCTAAAGGCATCGGCTGTCCGGAAAATGGAGCCGATGTTGTGCTGGCTTCGCAGATTATCGAGTACCACCACTACAGGGATCTTTTCGGCTTTTTTGAAGTCATCAACCGACAGTCGGTTCAGTTGGTCGGTGGAGAGTTTTCTGAGATGAGAGGCCATATTCGGGATGGGCTTTCTATTGTTCTATCAGGTGGCGCAGCCAATTTTCGACGGCTGCTTTTGCATCGGATCCATTGCCGGTATAGCCGTTTAGCATCCAGGCAAAGGCCACCATTCTTCCGCTCTTACGCCTCACATACCCTACGTAGCAACGAACTCCTGTCATGGAGCCGCTCTTAACCCGAAGGGTGGTTCGTGTGCCAATGTTGCGTAAAAAGGAGGCATAGGCGGGCGTATCTACGCCCGACAACGATTGATAGTAGCTGTCGAAGCAGCTCGATTTGTACATCATGGAGAGAAAGTGGCAAAAGAAGGCGGCCGAGAGGGCATTGGCCCGCGCCAATCCGCTTCCGTCGAGCATTCGAAAGGGCGGGCTCTCCGGCAGCGCACTTCTCAGAAGGGAATCCATCACAAAGGCTCCGGAGGCAAAGGTGCCGATTCCGGTAGTTTTCAGGCCTATTGTTTTACAAATAGCATCGGCCATTACGTTGTGGCTTAGTTCGTTGGTTTTTGCGGCAACGGCGCTGTAGGGGGGAGAAAAGAATGGTTGCATCGGAGTGGCCTCAGCACGATCGGCGGGCTCTGCCATCCGGAGCGTGCCTCCATAGGCTATTCCGCTCTGCAGCAGCCAATCGGATAATTGATGGAGTAAGAGCCTGGCCGGTTGAGTTATTGCTGCCTCTACACTATACCTCTGTGGTTGGTGAGGCAAACGGGTTGTGAGGGTGTATTCACTGCTTCCCGGAGCTGAAAAGAGGGTTACAGAGGGGTTGTCAATTTGCCTTAAGGGTTGTTGATCAATACGGTAGCTGAATCCGAGGCGATAAAACCAATCCGGCCATTGTACTGCGATTGTGCCATCGGGCCGATAGTCGACGGTCACTACGCATTTGTTCTCTCCAAAATTGAGGCCGTGTACGCCTGTACCGTAGCCATTTCCGATATCTTCCCAGTTCCAGGCCTGATGCACCGGACTATCGGAAAAATGCGATGCATCGGCCACCAGATTGCCTGTGATATAACGAATGCGCTGTTGTTGGAGCAGGTTGGTGATGGCCGAAAAGAGCGTATCTTCTCTTTGGCCGGGAAAGAGATCGGAGCCCAACGAAGGATCGCCGCCCCCAATAACCAGGAGATTACCAAAGAGGGTGTCGCGGGCAATGGTTCCGGTATAGGCAAGGGTTGTGCTAAATTGAAAATCGCTGCCCAGTTGGAGGAATCCTAAACCGGTAGTGACCGCTTTCATGCAGGAGGCGGGTGTGAGATTTTGGCGGGGAGAGGCCGAATAGAGGGTGTCGCCGTTATCTAAATCGATAGCCAGCATACTGCATGCCACCCCGTCGAACAGAGAGTCGGGCAGGTAGCGTGCATCCGATTGGGCTCTGTGAGGCGGGTAGGCGGTTGCCCCCACAGATGCCGGGAGAAAAAGGAGGCAGAGAATCGTGCCGAGGGCGCCAAGAGAGCCGATAATTTTGTTATTTTGTGCCATATCAGGAATCCGGAGGCAAAAATACGAATATGGAGAGAATATCCAGCTTGCAAAATCCGCGTGTAAAGAGGTTTGTGCAACTGAGTACAAAATCGAAGGAGCGAAAGGCTGTGAACCGATTTGTACTGGAAGGGGCCAGAGAGATTGGTTTTGCGCTCAGAGCCGGTTATCGTCCCGATCCTCTCTATCTCTGTGAGGAGTTGCTGTCGGAAGAGGCTGCACAATTGCTTGCTCCGTTGCGCGACACCTTACAGCTGATTGAGGTTACCCCCGAGGTCTTTGCCAAAATGGCCTACCGCGAACATTCCGATGGTTTATTGGCGGTTGCCGCGTGTGGGATTCATACCCCGGAAGCGCTGAAGTTGAGCCCTAATCCCTTTATTATTGTGCTGGAGTCGGTAGAAAAACCGGGAAATTTGGGGGCAGTGCTTAGAACCGCCGATGCCGCAAAGGCCGATGCTGTAATTGTTTGCGATCCGCTTACCGATCTCTATAACCCTAATGTGATTCGTTCCGGTATTGGTTGTCTTTTTACGGTGCCTACAGCCGTTTCGGACCCTCAATCCTGTTTCCGCTGGTTAAAAGAGCAAAATATTCAGGTTTTTGCAGCCGAACTGACTGCCTCTATTCCTCATCACCATGCCGATTTTACCGGCCCTTCGGCTATTGTTATGGGAACCGAGGCAGATGGTCTTACCCCCTTTTGGCTCTCGCACGCCGATGCCCGCATTAAGATTCCGATGAGGGGCGCCATCGACTCGCTCAATGTCTCGGTTTCAACTGCTGTAATCACCTTCGAAGCGATGCGGCAACGTGAGGTGTCTTCGCTTGTGCC
>JBFWIG010000048.1:0-11314 GCA_050256115.1 Bacteroidales bacterium
AAAACTTTCCGGAGGTAAAGGTGATTCCCCTTCCCGACAATTTTGGGTTTGCCGGAGGGTATAATCGGGCACTGCAATCGATTGATGCCGAGCTCTTTGTTTTGCTCAACTCCGATGTTGAGGTTACTCCCGGGTGGCTCGATCCGTTACTTACGGCCTTTGCCGAAAACGAACAGCTGGGCGCCTGTATGCCCAAGATTCGGAGCGAACGCGACAGCTCGCTCTTTGAGTATGCCGGGGCTGCCGGAGGGTTTATCGATTGGCTGGGTTATCCGTTCTGTCGCGGACGTCTTTTTGAGGTGATAGAAAAAGATTGCGGACAGTACGATGAGCCTGTTGAGGTATTTTGGGCCTCAGGGGCCTGTATGGCGGTGCGGAGTCGATTGTTCCGACAGTTGGGGGGGCTCGACGAGCATTTCTTTGCCCACATGGAGGAGATCGATTTTTGCTGGCGGCTTAAAAATGCCGGATATACCATTCAATGCATTCCTGCCTCGGTGGTTTCTCATGTGGGAGGGGCCACGCTTCAGGCGGGATCGCCCTTTAAGGTCTATCTCAATTTCCGCAATAATCTGCTGATGCTCTATAAGAATCTGCCGGCACGCCATTTCGGCACAACGCTCTTTATCAGGCAGTGTCTCGACGGGTTGGCCGCGTTTCGTTTTTTGCTTGGTGGCCAATGGAACGCCGTGCGGGCAGTATGGAAGGCGCATCTTGATTTTCGGAGTGCGTTGCCCAAATACCGTCTGCTTCGCGCCTCTGTCTCTACCCCTGATGCGTTTCCGGGAGGAGTCTACCGCAAAAGTGTGGTTTTTGCCTTCTTTGTACGGCGTATTCGCGCTTTCTCGCAACTGAATCGTCGCGATTTTTCGTAGCTTTACCGCAAAACCTCACTAATCATTCTCATACGAAATGGAAAAAATGTCACGAAGAACCGCGTTGAAGACTGTAGTAGCCGGTTCGGCCGCTATGGCAGTTTCGGGCCTTTCGTCCGAAGCGTTTGCCTCCGGGCTCTCTGCCCCCGCGTTAAAGGGAAATATCCGTCATTCCGTAAGCCGTTGGTGCTATGGAAAATATTCGCTCGAAGAGCTTTCGGTGGCCTGCAAGGAGATGGGTATCGAAGCCATCGAGTTGCTGAATCCCGATGAGTGGCCCGTGGTGCAGAAACATGGCCTCACCGTGGCAATGTGTCAGGGCGCCGGCAAGGGGATCGACAATGGCTTTAATGACCCCTCGCTTCACGATGAGTTGGTGAAGAGCTACGAGCAGATTATTCCCCAGGTAGCCGAGCACGGTCTTACCAATCTGATCTGCTTTTCGGGTCGCCGCAGAGGGCTTACCGATGAGCAGGGATGGGAAAACTGCGTGCAGGGCCTGAAACGGTTGATGCCGTTGGCCGAGAAACACAAAGTGGTGTTGGTGATGGAGTTGCTTAATAGCTACGGCCACCGCGATTACCAGTGCGACCACACCGCCTGGGGCGTAGAGCTGTGCAAACGTTTAGGCAGCGAAAACTTTAAGCTGCTCTACGATATTTACCACATGCAGATCATGGAGGGGAATATCATTGAAAACATGACCAAAAACATCCAATACATAGCCCATATCCACACCGGCGGAAACCCCGGCCGTAATGAGATAGACGAAACCCAGGAGCTCTACTATCCGGCCATCATGAAGGCCCTGGTAGCCACCGGTTACAAAGGGCTGGTAGGACAGGAGTTCGTGCCCAAAGCCCCGGATGCACTGGCGTCGTTGAAGAAGTGTATTCAGATCTGTGATGTATAACTAAAAAGGCGCCTCAAAGCGCCTTTTTAGTTATACATCACAGATCTGAGTGCTCTGGTGCATCGAAGCGCATTCGCGCTTCAAGTGCTGATGTGCTTCGCACAAGTGCTTTAGTGCATTAGTGCTGCGCTTCGCGCAAAAAAATGTAAAGAGATAAACACGCAAGCGCGGGAGGCTCCCTTTATTCGCGCAAAGCGCAGCTCTTGAAGCGCGCCAGCGCTTCGATGCTCTGGAGCACTGAAGCGCAAAGCGCCAACGCTTTGCGCATCAATTGGTTTTGTAGGTAAATTTGATGGCCGCCAGCTCTTCGTTGGCCTGGATCATCTTTTTTTGGAGGCCGGCTTTGTAGGCTTCTACTTTTTTCATGACTTCGGGGTTGCCGGTGGCCAGGATTTGCGCGGCCAGGATGCCGGCGTTTTGGGCGCCGTCGAGCCCGACGGTGGCTACAGGGATGCCCGGAGGCATTTGGAGGATGGAGAGGATGGAGTCCCAGCCGTCTATCGAGATGGAGGCTTTAATGGGTACGCCGATTACCGGAAGGGCGGTGTAGGCGGCTACTACTCCGGGGAGGTGGGCTGCGCCTCCGGCTCCGGCAATGATTACGGAGATACCCCGGGAGGCTGCATTTGTGGCAAACTCCATTACCTTTTGCGGCGTTCTGTGTGCCGAAAGGGCATGCAATTCGAAGGGAATTTCCAGATCGTTCAGAAATTTAGCGGCCTTTTCCATGATGGGCATGTCGGAGGTGCTGCCCATGATGATGCTTACTTTGGGTGTCAGGTGCATAGGGTTTCTCTTTTTTTTAGTTTCAACAGCAAAGATACCGATTTTATAGCGGAAAAGCGTACCTTCGCATCCCGGATAATTACCGAATTTTCGAGGCATGAAGAGAGTTACGCTGTTAGATAAACAGTTCAAGTTGTCGGTGTCGGCATCGCAGATTAAGACCATTGTGCATCTGATGGCCGAACGTATTAACGAGGATTTTGCCGGTCAGGATCTTGTTTTTGTCTCTATTCTTAACGGTTCGTTTGTGTTTGCTTCCGATCTGGTTCGGCGAATCAGGATTCCGGCTCAGATTCATTTTGTGAAAATTGCTTCGTATCACGGCGATAGTTCGTCGGGCGAACCCTGTACGCTGATTGGGCTCGACCCTAAGTGTGTGGAGGGGAAACGGGTAGTTATCCTGGAGGATATTGTCGATTCCGGCCTTACTATCAAGCACACGGTGGCGATGATTAAGCGCTATGGGCCGACGTCGGTGGCGGTGGCTTCGCTCTTTTTTAAGCCGCAGCGATACCATCAGAATAAGTTGAAGATAGACTATTACGGCTTTGAGATTCCGGACCGCTTTATTGTGGGGTACGGGTTAGATTACTGTGGGGAAGGACGGCTTTTCCCGGATGTGTATGAAGAGGATAAAAGTGTTTAATTATCGGATATATGCTTAATATTGTGTTGTTTGGCCCTCCGGGTGCCGGAAAAGGTACGCAGTCGGAGCGGTTAATTGAGAAGTATGGGCTGGTGCACCTTTCTACCGGCGACCTTTTGCGTGCTGAGATTGCTGCCCGTACTGAGTTGGGGGTGAAGGCGGCCCATAAGATGGACCGCGGTGAGTTGGTTCCCGATGAGATTGTGATTGGGATGATCAGGAGTAAGTTACGTGCGCATCCTGATACTAAGGGGTTTATTTTCGACGGTTTTCCCCGTACCGTGGCGCAGGCAAAGGCACTCGACTCTCTCCTGGAGGAGTTCGATACGGCTATCTCTTTGATGCTTGCGTTAGAGGTAGAAAAGGAGGAGCTGGTGGAGCGTCTGCTTCGGCGGGGCAGTGTCTCGGGTCGTTCGGACGATCAGGACGTCTCTGTTATTGAAAATCGCATTCACGTCTATAATACCAAAACGGCTCCGATTATCGACTACTATTCGGCGCAGTCTAAACATGTGGCTATTCCCGGTTCGGGCCGGATTGAGGCCATCTTTTCGCGTTTGGCTGCCGCTGTCGACTCGCTCTATGAGGTGGCCTGATGTTTCTTAATACTCCCTTCTGCTTTGGCTGAAACCAATTTTGTTGATTACGTTAAGATCTGTTGCCGGTCGGGCAACGGTGGTCCCGGTTCTGCGCACCTCCGACGCGAGAAGTATATTCCGAAGGGTGGTCCCGACGGGGGCGACGGCGGAAGGGGCGGTCATGTGATTGTGCGTGGAAATGCACAGTTATGGACTTTGCTGCATCTGAAGTATAAACGCCATGTGTTTGCCGGGAACGGGGTTTCGGGCAGTTCTGCCTCTAAAACAGGGGCGCAGGGCGAGGATCGGGTTATTGAGGTGCCGTTGGGTACTGTAGCCAAAGATGCCGAGACGGGTCAGTTCCTCTTTGAGATTACCTCCGACGGGGAGGAGCAGATTCTGTTGAAAGGGGGCAGGGGCGGTTTGGGAAATGAGCATTTTAAGAGTGCTACTAATCAGACGCCCCGTTATTGTCAGCCGGGCGAACCGGGTATTGAGTCGTGGATGATTCTGGAATTGAAGGTGCTGGCCGATGTAGGGCTGGTGGGTTTCCCCAATGCCGGGAAGTCTACGCTTCTGTCGGTGGTTTCGGCCGCAAAACCTGAGATTGCCGATTATCCCTTTACTACGTTGGTGCCCAATCTGGGTATGGTGTCGTACCGCGATGGGCGCTCTTTTGTGATGGCCGATATCCCCGGTATTATTGAGGGCGCGCATGAGGGGAAGGGGTTAGGCATACGGTTTTTGCGGCATATTGAGCGCAATGCCATGCTCTTATTTGTGATCCCTGCCGATTGCCCCTCTATTGTGGAGGAGTATCGTATTCTGTTGCATGAGTTGGAGCAGTATAATCCGGAACTGCTCGATAAAAAACGGCTTTTGGCGGTGAGTAAGACCGACTTAACCGACACTGAGCTCCTCGACGAGCTTAAGAAGGATTTGCCACCTCTGCCTGTTGTTTTTATCTCTTCGATTAGTAACTTTGGCATTGATGCGTTGAAAGACGCTATCTGGAAGATACTTAACGAAACCTGAGCGTATGATAGAGATGTTGGCTTCGATCGATGAGAAATTTTTTCTTCTGTTAAACGGGGCACATCTCCCGTGGCTCGACGAGCCTTTTATGCTCATTAGCGGAAAATTGATCTGGACCCCCTTCTATGCCTGGATTCTTTGGCTGCTGTCGGTAAAACAGCGGGTGGGACTCTGGGTTACCCTCCTCTGTATTGTGCTGATGATTGTGGTTACCGATCAGGGATCGGGCGTGATTAAGCGATTGGTTATGCGACTCCGCCCCACCCACGAACCCGGTATTATGGATCTGGTGCATACAGTGAACGCCTATCGGGGGGGGCGCTTTGGTTTTTTCTCTGCGCATGCCGCCAATGCCTTTGCGCTGGCGGTTTTTGTGTTGCGTGCGCTAAAGAGCCATAAGTTTACCGTGATCATGCTTGTGTGGGCCACTGTGGTTTCGTACAGTCGCATCTATCTCGGGGTTCACTACCCCGGCGATATCCTGGTGGGAATGTTGTCGGGATCGGCCGTGGGATGGTTCTTCTATTGGTTTTCCACCAAAATAAACCCTTTTTGTTGTGCCGGTGTTGGAGGACGGTCGTTACGCGATCGGGTGTTGGTCAGAATTCTTTCAAAACAGGTCTGATTGAGGCATACGACCCGGCTATCAGTGGTTTTATCTCGTCGCGGCTTATCCAGCGAACCTCTTCTATATCTTCGCCCGTTTCGGGAACCGGCTCTTCCGAACCTTCGTACTTCATGCGGTACCAGGTGGTGCGTTTCAGTACTTTGAAGCCCTTTTCCTGATAGGTGTGCCACGTTTCGCAGAGTAACGATTTTGCGATAAGTCCTTCGCTGATGCCGCACTCTTCGGTTACTTCACGCAGTGCAGCTTTCCGGTTTTTCTCGCCCGTTTCTACTTTGCCTTTAGGCAGATCCCATTTTCCGCGACGGTAGATCATGAGTAGTTTATCGTCGTTGTTAATGACCAGACCGCCTGCCGCTTTTACGTAGCGGTAACTGTTTTTTAGCTGAGTAATTGCCTTCCGGGGGTTGCATATAATGTAGAGAATGGCCATTTCGGGTGTCCGTTCAAAAAAGGCAATCAGGGGAAGCAGGCCTTCGGTCTCTTCGAGTTTGTAGGAGAAGCCGTCGCCCTTTTGCAGGGATTTTTTACCTTTGTCGGTGAGAACGATTGCCCGTTCGCCCATATAGATTTTTATGTCGGAAGCCATGATCGAAAAATTGTCTGTTTCACATTATCTGTTGCAAAGTAAAGCAATAAAATTGAGTCCCTCAACCCCTTTTACCTGGGCTTCCGGATGGAAATCGCCTATTTATTGCGACAACCGTAAGACGCTGGCCTTTCCCGAAATTCGCACCCTGATCTGTAACTGGTTTGTGGAGTTGATACAGAATCAGTTCCCCGATGCGGAGGTGATTGCCGGTGTGGCAACGGGTGCCATTGCGCAGGGGGCTTTGGTGGCCGACCGTATGGCGTTGCCGTTTGCCTATGTCCGCTCGGCGCCTAAGAGTCACGGACTCGAAAATTTGATCGAAGGGCAGGTTTCGGCCGGTCAGAAGGTGGTGGTGGTGGAGGATTTAATCTCTACCGGCGGCAGTAGTCTGGCAGCTGTCGACGCCCTTAGGAAGGCGGGTTGCGAGGTGTTGGGGATGGTGGCCATTTTTACCTATGGTTTTCCTGCCGCGGAGAAGCGCTTTTCCGAAGCGGGCTGCCGGCTTTTCACGCTCACCGATTATACGGAGTTGCTCCAACTGGCACTCCAATCCAACTATATCGAGGCCGGCCAACTCCCCCTGCTTGAGCAGTGGAGAGAGGCGCCCGACCGCTGGATGCAGGAGGAGTAGGTAAGCAGACTCGGTCTATTTGACGCTACTGCTCCCCTCCGGCTCTTTTCCCCTCCAGCTCTTTGGCCAGTTCGCGGCCAAAAGCATAGAATTTTTCCGACTTCTTTTCGGTGGGATTGAACTTTTCGGTTAAACCCGGGCTCTGAACTTTAAACTTCAGGGCTTTGAGGTTGGCTTCGATAATCTGAACCGCTTCGCCGCTCCATCCGTACGAACCAAAGGCTCCTGCCACTTTCCCGCGGTCGCGGATGGGGTTCATCACGGCAAATGCCTTATAGACAGGAAGTAGGGTGTTTTGGTTAATGGTGGGCGAACCGATCACTACCCCTTGCGATCGGGCCAGGGCATGGTCTATCACTTCGAGCGGGGTGTGTTCTATATCGAGGCACTCTACCCGGATACCGCTAACCGATGAGGCACCTTCGGCAATGTGACGTGCCATTTCGCCGGTATATCCATAGGCCGAAACGTAGAGGATCAGCAGGTTTTTCTCGGGGGTGGAGGTGAGTTTCATGTATTCGTCGGCCAGCATTTCGCTGCGCTCTACCCATCTTTTCCAATCTTTTCGCAATACCGGTCCGTGTCCGGTGGCGATCATCCGGACGGGAAGGGGTCGGATCTTTTCGATAGCCTTGAGCATGAATCGGCTAAAGGGCTTTAGAATGACATCGAAGTAGTAATCGAAGGCTTCGGTATGGGGTTCTATCTCGTCGTCGAAGATGCCGTTAAAGCAGTAGTGCGCCCCAAAAGAGTCGCAGGTAAAGAGGATTCCCTCCTCTTCGAGGAAGGTGTAGATGGAGTCGGGCCAGTGTAGGTTGGGCGCCGCAATAAAGCGGAGGGTTTTGTTCCCCAGGCTGAGGGTGTCGCCATCTTTTACTTTGAGCGAGTTAAAGGGAATGCCCATAATCTCCTGCAGGTAAGAGAGGGCCTGTCCGCTGCCTACCACCACGGCGTTTGGGGCCAGGGCTAGGAGGTTTTTGAGGCACCCCGAGTGGTCGGGTTCGGTATGGTCCATCACAATGTAGGCAATGTCGGCAGGGTTGCAGACCGACTCCAGTTTGGCCAGGTAGTCGCTCCAGAAGCCCGCTTTGGCCGTTTCGATTACGGCGGGTTTTTCGGCGTTGATAAAGTAGGAGTTGTAGGTGGTCCCAAAGCGGGTCTCCATTACAATATCGAAGTGTCGCAAATCGTAATCCTGAATCCCGATCCAGCTTACATCGGGGGTAAGGGGGGTGGCGGGTGTCTGTTTTGTCATAAAGCGTGTTCGGTTGTTATGGTGGTTTTTGCCTGATTAGTCATTATCCTCTTTGGGATTATCCTGCTCGCTCAAAGGTGAGCCGTTCTCCATGGCCGGCTTCGGAGAAGGTGCCGTTTTCGTAGATCAGTTGGCCATTTACAAAGGTATGGGTGATCCGGGCTCTGAAGGTGACCCCTTCTAAAGGCGACCATCCGCACTTGTAAAGGATATTCTCTTTAGTAACCTCCCAGGGGGCATTTATGTTCACCAAAACCAGGTCGGCACGGTAGCCTTCGCGCAAAAATCCTCGTTTTTCTATGTTAAAGAGGATGGCGGGGTGGTGCGACATTTTGGCAACTACGTGGGGCAGATCAAAGATGCCATCCAACGCCATTTCGAGCATGGCGGGCAGGGCGTGTTGCAGCAGCGGGCCCCCCGAAGGTGCCTGGAGGTAGTTGCCTGCTTTCTCAGAGAGGAGATGGGGTGCGTGGTCGGTGGCCACTACATCGAGGGTGTTGTTTCTAACCGCCTCGCGCAGGGCCTCCCGGTCGGCTTCGGTTTTGATAGCCGGATTCCATTTTATAAGCGAACCCAGTTTTTCGTAGTCCTGGTCGGTAAACCAGAGGTGGTGCAGGCACACTTCGCCGGTAATCTTCTTTTGGTGGAGCGGAAGTTGGTTGGATAGTAACGAAAGCTCGCGAGCTGTAGAGAGGTGAAACAGGTGAAGTCTGGTGCCAAACCGGGTGGCCAGCTCTACTGCCTGTGCACTGGAACGGTAGCAGGCCTCGGCGCTGCGGATAACCGGGTGTTGCGAAAAGGGAATTGCATCGCCGTACTGTGCCTTGGCGGCAGCCAGATTGGCCTGAATGGTGGGTTCGTGTTCGCAATGTACTGCAACCGGAAGGGTAGTATGCCGGAAAATCTCTGTCAGAGTTTGCGTATCGTCCACCAACATATTGCCTGTTGAGGCTCCCATAAATATTTTGATGCCGCATACGGTGCGCGGGTCGGTTTTTAGCACCTCCTCCGCGTTTGCGTTGGTGGTGCCCATATAAAAGGAGTAGTTGGCCCACGACTTTTCGGCCGCCAGCCGGTATTTCTGTTCGAGGGCCTCCTGTGTAACGGTTGGGGGCCGGGTATTGGGCATCTCCATATAGGAGGTGACCCCTCCTGCAATGCCCGCCTTCGATTCGGAGGCGATGTCGGCTTTAGCCGTCAGCCCGGGCTCCCGAAAGTGCACCTGATCATCGATGACACCGGGGAGGAGGTATTTGCCGGTGGCATCCAGGATGTCGGCATCTTCCAGTACCTCGGGGGGGATGGACCCGGTGTAGATACCGGCAATATTCCCCTCTTTTATCCAAAGGTGTCCCTTTGTGATTTTGCCTTCGTTTACAAGCGATGCGTTGTATATCAGCAGCGAACGGTACATGTTAGCAGCGTTTTTGGTTGGGGTACATTTTTAAAAGGCTTTTGGCTTTCATCCGGATTACGCCCAGGAAGGCCTCCCGGAAGATGCCTCCGCTCATTTTCGAGGTGCCCAGACTACGGTCGGTAAATATAATGGATACCTCCCGGAGGTTGAATCCCATGATGTAGGCGGTAAATTTCATCTCTATCTGGAAGGCGTACCCTTTAAATTGTATGGCCGAGAGATCGATGGCTTCGAGCGTTTTTCGCCGATAGCAGACAAATCCGGCTGTGGTGTCGCGCACGGGCATGCGGGTTATAAAGCGCACATACTTGGAGGCAAAGAACGAGAGGAGAACCCTTGTCATGGGCCAGTTTACTACATTTACGCCGGTGATGTAGCGCGAACCCACCGCCAGGTCGGCTCCCTCTCGACATGCCTGCAGCAGGCGAATCAGGTCGTCGGGGTTGTGCGAGAAATCGGCATCCATCTCAAAGATGTAGGCGTAGTCGCGCTGCAGGGCCCAGCGAAAGCCGGCAATGTATGCGGTGCCCAACCCCTGTTTTCCGGGTCGGTTAAGCATATGCAACCGATCTGGGAACTCGGTTTGTAATGTGCGTACAATGTCGGCGGTGCCGTCGGGCGAATTGTCTTCGACCACTAATATCTCAAAGGGCTCTTCCAAATGAAATACATATCGGATTATCCGCTCAATATTCTCTTTTTCGTTGTATACCGGTATGATTACCAGGTTCTTCTCAGACATAAACAACCGTAGGTTAATGGCGGGATGAATAGCCGCCGGGCTTTGATGCAAAAGTAGCGATAATTATTGTTGTGCGCAGCGCAACGAAATGGTTAATGGTTAATGGTAAATGGTAAATGGTAAATGGTAAATGGTGAATGGTGAAAGAAGTGCTCTAATGCTTCGAAGCGCATGCGCGCTTCAAGTGCTCAATGAAGAAATAGTGCTCTGGTGCTCTAATGCTTCGAAGCGCATGCGCGCTTCAAGTGCTTTAATGCTTCGCTATCGCGCGAAAAAGCGGGAATGGCCTCCGCGCTTGCGCGTATTTGTCGTTTTGCGCGAAGCGCAGCACTCGAAGCGCGCCAGTGCTTCGAAGCACCAGAGCACCTGCGCGCAGCGCATCATCGCTTTGCATCACCAGAGCACCTGCGCGCAGCGCATCATCGCTTCGCAGCCCTGTTTTTCAGTTGGTTTGATCAATTTGTGATTTGGTTGGTCAAAAAAAGTGTGTATAATGTTTTGGGGAAAGAAAAAGGGTGTATATTTGCAGCCCGTAACGCTTGAAACTGGCCGGGGGTATTTAACCGGCCGTTTTTTATGGGGGGAGTTTTTAGGCAGGTATGTTCTTTGGTTGGTTTTGGGATTCGTTTCTCGCGGATTTTTGGAAAAAAGTGGGAAGAGGTATTGTTGGAATCAAAAAGAGGTGTACATTTGCCACCCCAAACGGAAAGGCCGGGCGTTTAAAGGCGATCGGTTAGTGTGCGGGAGAAGTTATTTGAGGGTTTAGGATAGCGTGTTTTTTTGGGGCGATGGGATTGGTAACGGTTCGTTCGGTTCGGGAAAGAAAAAAAGAAAAAAGTTGCCGGGAAATTTGGCGGTAAAGAAAAAAGCGCTACTTTTGCACCCGCTTTGAACGAGATATTACAAAGCAAGTTCTTTAGATAATTAGTCGTATAGGTTTAGTTGTAAGCCGAGGGGGTCCTAAAGGGGCTCAGGCGGTGGAGATAAGCCAACCCGGGTCGGGGCGTTATCAGTGATGATGGTGCAAGCAGCGATACGGGGTAAAGCACAACGATCTTTGAATTAATGAGAGTAGTACAGAGGAAGGAAAGGAAAATAGGACTTTCCGTCAATTCTGATAAATTTTAATAGGATAGCAAGAATGAGCCGAGGAAATGCAACTTTTTTTACAATGAAGAGTTTGATCCTGGCTCAGGATAAACGCTAGCGGCAGGCCTAA
>JBFWIG010000049.1:0-11222 GCA_050256115.1 Bacteroidales bacterium
CGTGCCGCTTTCTCGTGCTTCGGCAATTACCTTCCAGGCTCCTGCACTCAGCTCGGTCTGCATCTGTTTTACCCACTCCTCGTTGGGAATCTCAACACCGGCCACCTTCGAACCCACCTCCGAGAGTACCGTAACCTGCCCGGAGAGGCAACGGATATACGCCATCTTTTGGTCGTGTGCTATCTTCATCGAGCCATCCGAAACTTCGGCCGTTTCGAGGCCGAAATCATCGAGCATCTTTCGGTAGGTGTCAAACATCCCCCTGATCACAAAAGCCTCGAAGAGAGTGCCACCAAAATAGGGTCGCAGTCCGGCCGACTTGTAGAGGGAAATCTTCTCTTTAAGAGAAGGGGTAAAGATGGCTGTACCGAATCCAAATTTCACCAGATCTGTGAAGAGAGCTCCCGACGAAACAAAATTTTCTGCCTCGGCCAGACTCAGCCCTTTGTCCATCATCATAGTGAGTCCCTCCTCGCGGGGTTTCGCGGGACGAACGGGAAGGTATGGGAAAGCAATGTTCATATGCAGTGCAGATTAAGGTTGCGACGAAGCAGTAAATGGGCGGATAAAAGCAATCAAATCGGGGTCGTTAACCGCAATAGGATAGAGTCGGAAGAAGTCGTCGATGGCATCGGGGGCGTCCGAGAGGGCCCGGGCCAACCACTTATAGCCATCCGACATAGCCCCGAAAGTAAAGAAGAATGCCGCTTCACGAAAATTTCGTGCAGGCTCTTCGGGATTCAACACGGCCAGTTTGTCCAGTAGTTCGCGGGCACTCTTAGAACGCTTCAATTGTAACATAGATGCGTAAAGACCTGAAAGAGCCTCCGGTTCGTCGGGATCGTCTTCAAGACACTTGCGGAAAGCAGCAGCAGCCTTCTCCGGCCGCATGTAAGCATTATAAACAGTGCCCAGTGTAAAATAGTACTCGGGATTATCGGGGTCGAGCTGAATGGCGTGTTGCAGATGCGCGATACTCGATTTATAGTTATTCTCATCGAAATAGAGCATGCCTAATCCCGCCCAGGCATCAGCCAGTTCGGGGTTAAGTGCCAAAGCCTGTCGGTAATATTCGGTGGCCATTTCGCGATCATTCTGTTTCTCGAAGCACTCGGCCAGATAACAGTGCGCCTGAGCGTTGTCGGGCTCGAGTGCCAGAAACTCTTTGTAGGTAACAATGGCCTCCGGATAGTGATCCAGATGTGCCTGCAGATTGGCCTTGTTAAAATAGGCCGAAGCGTACTGGTTATTCAGCGCTATGGCAAAATCGTATGCCTGAAGCGATTTCTCGAACTGCTCACTTACGCCGTAAGAGAAGCCCAAATTGTACCAGACATTTTCCGAGAAGGGATCTTCGTTCAGATATTTGTTGTAATACTCGATGCTCTTTTCCGGTTTTCCGATTTTATCGTAACAGAATGCCAAATCGTAATAAACCGCGTAGTTCTGGGGGTTCAACAGAGGCACATCCTGCAGATAGCGCAGTGCCAGATGGTATTGTTCGGCCTTTTCGAGCGAGACACCAATGTGAAAGGCCAGCGAATCCTTATCATCGTGGTCGGCCCTGGCATAGGCCTTTTCGTACATACGACGAGCCTCTTTGATCTTTCCGGTCATGATTAACGCATCGCCTTTCAAGACCAGAATGTCTGCATTATCGGGTTCCAGTTTTCCGATGCGTTCCAGAATACCCAACGCCTCTACCGGCTGCCCTTTATCGATAAGAATTTCACTGATTCTCTGTTGAATAGAGGTCGAAGAGGGATACATCCCCACAGCATACTTAGCCGCTTTGGCCGCGAATCCGAAGTTCTCTGTATCGAGATAGTAGTCGATAATGGCCTCGAACTCATGGACATCAAAAAAACAGCGGGTATGGTTTTTCACCATATCCTCAAATCGTTCTACAGGTCCGAAAACTTCGTCCGGATCGTCTCCCAGCCAATCATGATTTCTACCCATGGTACATTACAAAAATCTTGACAAAGGTAGAAAAAATGGTTGGTATTTCTACACTTCGGCCGAGCGGGTTACGGGTTTTGCTCTTTTCGATCCGGTACGGAGCGGAAGTGCAATCAGCAGCCATGCAATAATAGCCAGCATCAGTAAACTGAGGGTTACGGGAGGTACTTTAAAGAAGGTAAAGAGATCGTAAAGGAATATGTTGCCCGCGGCAAAAATGGCAATCACCAGCCCCATGAGCGCCTCTCCCGCAATCAGACCCGACGAGAGCAGAATACCCGCATTCTCCATCTGTAGTTTGGCCTCCTCGCCAAAGTTTCGTTTTCCCGCAGCCATATCGGCCAGCCCCTTCACCAACCCGCCCAAGAAAATGGCGAAAGTGGTTTCGAGGGGGAGATACATGCCCACGCAGATAAGCATAGGGCTCTTTACCTGCATCAGAATCAGAGCGGCACCCATCAGCATACCGCCAATAATCAGCGGCCAGGCCATAGCTCCCTCTACGATTCCCTTCGACATAATAGACATCAGACTGGCTTGCGGTGCCGAGAGCTCCTTACTTCCGAATCCGCCCTGGTAGCCCTCTTTCAACCCTTTGGCAATGTCGCCCTCGTTGAGGTAGACCAATACGCCAAACATAACCGTAGAGGCAATCACTACACCAATCAGATCGCCCACCTGCATTCGCCAGGGAGTACCCCCCAGCAGATGGCCTGCCTTCAGATCCTGGAGCATCTCGCCGGCCACTGCGGCCGATACGCATACAATTGCAGCCACTCCCAGAACTGTTGCCACTCCTTCAATGCCGCGGGCACCCAGCCCAACCATAATTAGGGCAGTAACCACCAGCGCAGTCAGGGTTAAACCGCTGATAGGGTTATTACTTGAACCCATAATGCCCACCAGATAGCCCGATACAGCGGCAAAAAAGAAGGCAAGCAGCGTGAGCAGCAGAGCCGCTGTGAGGGCCGAGTACCAGGAGGTGCCAAAAATATACCATGCAATAAAGAAGGTGAGCAGACCTGTGCCAAATACACCGGCCATCACCCAGGTGAAGGGAAGATCCTTTTCGGTTCGCTCAACCGCGCTTTCTGAGCCTGCAGTGGCCTTTTTTACATCGTTTACCGATCGGCGAATGCCCTCGGTAAGACTCTTTCTCATTTTGAACAGCGTGAGTGCCGCACTCACCAACATCCCCCCGATGGCAATGGGACGCACCACAAATTTCCATACAGAGTACGACTGCTGCGTCCAGGCCTTCTCGGCAGCTTCGGCGGCTCCGAGCGACGGATCGGCCGCCATCATGGCCGCCTGCATCGCCTCTATGTTGAGCGAAGGGCCCATAAAATAGAGAATCATGGGTACCAAAAGACCCCATGCCAGCACCCCGCCACTAAAGTTGAGCGAAGCCAGCTTTGGCCCGATAATATAGCCCACTCCCATATAGGCAGGGCTGATACCGGGCGAACCAACCAGCATTCCTCCTTCGCCGGTAAAACCTGAACCGGCGATGGCCTTCTTTCCAAAAAGCACAAACTTCTCCCAATAGGTGGCAAAAAAGCGGAGTTCACCCAATAACTTAATGAGTGCTCCCAGCCCCATGGCCAAAAAGAGATGTTTCGAACTTCCCTTACTCTTCTGGCCGGCCTTATGAATCTCGGCGGCTGCTACCGATTCGGGGTAGGGAAGCTCTTTATCTTCTACCATCACTTTACGAAGCAGCGCAACAAACATAATGCCCAGTACACCCCCTGCAATCAGAATCAGCGTGGAGGTAATATAATTGCCTGGCGTAAAGAAGGGATTCCAAATGCCCGCAATAAAAAAGGCGGGGAGGGTGAAGATGGCGCCTGCAGCCACCGATTCGCCAATAGACCCAATAGTACGGGCCATATTCTCTTCCAGAATGTTCCCCTTTAAGAGTTTTATCACCGCCATACCGATTACAGCGGCAGGATAGGTTGCAGCAATGGTCATACCTGCTTTTAAACCGAGGTAAGCATTGGCCGCCCCCAGTACCACCGCCAGTACCAGCCCTACCAGTACCGCTTTCAGGGTAAACTCCGGCCAATCCTTTTTGGAGTCGGGCCTCTTGTGCATTGGAGAAGTATCTGCCATAATAAGAGAGTTTAAGCAATTTCCCGGTAAAAGTACATTTTTTTTTACCTTTGTGGCCGACTCTAAATCCCTTTCCGATATGGCTATTTTTCGGCAGCTCTTCTTCTATTGTGCTGTAACCTGCATTTTTCTTCAGGCCTGCGGGCCGGGCTATTCTCCATTGGAGTTCGAAACGCTCACTTTACAACGAAACAGCTCGGAAATGGATGGAGATACCCTGGCTTCGCTCTCTCTTCACTTCTCCCTGCCCGTGGTGAAAGGAGAGATGCCCCTGCGCGACTCTCTCCTGGCCTTCTACAAATCGTTCTATGCCGACTCGCTGACCCATCCCCTCGATATTTCGCTCGATTCGGTGTCGCGCAGCCTCATTACCGACTATCTCTCGCTTAAACAGAACGACACCACCGGAACCTCCTATCGTTACTGGAACTATTCGTTTGGCGGCCGCATTGTCTTCGAGAACCGCAAAGTGATCACCGCCGAAGCTTCGGTGGTAGCCAGCGAAGGATTGATGCAGGCAACCGATCTCTACTCACTGTCCGTTTTCAATAAGAGCACCGGCCGGAAGATCGACTATCAACAACTGGTTTCGGACGAACCTATGCTGCTCGAGATTGCCGAGCGTGCCTTTCGTTCCGAACACGGATTGGGCCGAACCGACCCCTTTTCGGATGCCGGCTTCTTTTTTCGCCAGAACCGTTTTTTCCTTCCCCGCAACTTCACCTTTGGCGAAAACGCGATTCTCTTTCTATACAACCGATTCGAGATTGCCCCGCGGGGCAGGGGTCAGGTTGTCCTGAAGCTACCCATCGACAAAGTAAAAAACTGTCTTAACCTCGACTTGGTCCGCTAATCGCGGGCATAACCCTTCAGGCCCGAGTTTCACCTACTCCGGATCCTTTTCACGCTTTCCCTGATAACGTAACCAATACTATGGCCGACGATAAAAAGATCATCTTTTCGATGGTGGGTGTTAACAAGATATTTCCACCCCACAAACAGGTTCTCAAGGATATTTACCTCTCCTTTTTCTATGGTGCCAAGATAGGCATCATTGGCCTTAACGGCTCCGGTAAGTCTACCCTGATGAAGATCATTGCCGGGGTAGAGCGCTCCTTCCAGGGCGAGGTGGTCTTCTCGCCCGGTTACTCTGTGGGGATGCTCGACCAGGATCCCCGGCTCGACGATACAAAAACCGTTATCGAGGTTGTACGCGAAGGCGTACAGGAGGTGATGGATCTTCTAAAAGAGTACGAAGAGGTGAACCTCCGCTTTATGGAGCCGCTCAGCGACGATGAGATGGCCCGTCTCATTGAAAGACAGGGCGAACTTACCGAGAAAATTGACCATGTGGGCGGCTGGGATATAGACAGCAAGCTGGAGAGAGCTATGGATGCGCTTCGCTGTCCGGAGGGCGACACCTCCGTGGCAATCCTGTCGGGTGGAGAGCGCAGACGGGTAGCGCTTTGCCGCCTTCTTCTGCAGGAACCCGATGTGTTGCTGCTCGATGAGCCTACCAACCACCTCGATGCGGAGTCGGTGGAGTGGCTGGAGCAGCATCTGCAGCAATACAAAGGTACCGTGATTGCCGTTACTCATGACCGCTACTTTCTCGACAACGTGGCCGGCTGGATTCTCGAACTGGACCGTGGCGAGGGAATTCCCTGGAAAGGGAACTACTCCTCGTGGCTCGAACAGAAGGCTGCACGGCTCAAAATGGAGGAGAAGCAGGAGAGCAAACGACGCAAGACCCTCGAACGCGAACTGGAGTGGGTTCGGATGGCTCCGAAGGCCCGTCATGCCAAAGCCAAAGCTCGTTTAGATGCCTACGACAAGCTGCTCAACGAAGATGTAAAACAGAAAGAGGATCGGCTCGAACTCTTTATCCCCAACGGACCCCGACTGGGCAACCAGGTGATCGAAGCCCGGGGCGTTTCCATGGCCTATAACGGCCGGGTGCTCTTTGAGGATCTCACCTTTTCGCTTCCGCCTGCCGGCATTGTTGGGGTTATCGGGCCCAACGGCGCCGGGAAAACCACCCTCTTCCGTCTCATTATGGGGCTTGAGAAGCCCGCCTCCGGAAGTTTCGAAATAGGATCGACAGTAAAGCTGGCCTACGTAGATCAGACGCATCACGACATAATTCCGGAGAAAACCGTTTATCAGGTCATTGCACGAGACAGCGAATGGGTTTCGCTGGGCGGAAAACAGATGAATGCCCGCGCATATGTATCACGCTTTAATTTCAGTGGTGCCGATCAGGAGAAAAAATGCGCTGTGCTGTCGGGCGGCGAACGCAACCGGCTCCATCTGGCGCTTGCGCTTCGCGAGGAGGGTAATGTTCTCCTGCTTGATGAACCCACCAACGACATCGACGTAAACACCCTGCGAGCGCTGGAAGAGGGGCTTGAGAACTTTGCCGGTTGTGCTGTAGTTATATCGCACGACCGTTGGTTCCTCGATCGCGTGGCCACCCATATTCTTGCTTTCGAGGGCAACTCCACCGTCTCCTTTTTCGAGGGATCTTACTCCGAATACGAAGAGGATCGCAAGCGGCGGCTCGGCGACGGAGCCCCCACCCGCATCCGTTACAAAAAACTTATGGATTAATTACCTGTCATGGCTATTCAGAAACCCTCCATTCCCAAAGGGACCCGCGATTTTTCGCCGGTCGAGATGGAACGACGCAACCACATTTTCAACACCATTCGTTCGGTCTTTGCCCTTCACGGCTACCAGCAGATTGAGACCCCTTCTATGGAGAACCTCTCCACTCTGTTGGGCAAATATGGCGAAGAGGGCGACAAACTCCTTTTCCGGATCCTCAATTCGGGCGACTTTCTCTCGAAAGTAGACCGTTCTGCCCTTCAGGAGGGAGCTTCGCCCCAACTCTCTGCTCAGCTCTGCGAGAAGGGCCTCCGTTACGATCTTACGGTTCCCTTTGCAAGATATGTGGTTCAAAATCAGGCAGATATAATTTTCCCCTTTAAGCGATATCAGATCCAACCGGTCTGGCGCGCCGATCGGCCCCAGAAGGGGCGCTACCGTGAATTCTTTCAGTGCGATGCCGATGTAGTGGGAAGCAACTCGCTCCTTAACGAACTCGAACTGATGCAGATCATTGCCCGTGTTTTTGATTTGCTTGGGATAGCTGTTGTGGTTAAAATTAACAACCGAAAAGTGTTGGCCGGTATTGCCGAATATATTGGCCAACCCGATAAGGTAACCGACATTACCGTGGCCATCGACAAAATGGAGAAGATCGGGCTTGAAAAGGTACGCGAGGAGCTCCTTGAGAAATCGATTCCGCCCTCTGCCATCGAAGCGCTCCAACCGGTTCTTACCCTCTCCGGGAGCAACCGCGAAAAACTGGCCACACTGGCTACGCTCTTCGAAGGTCAGCCCACCGGCACCAACGGGGTAGAAGAGCTTACCGAACTCTTCAATCTGGCCGAAGCCGCTAACGTCGAGGTGCCTTACGACCTCGATCTCACCCTGGCCAGAGGCTTAAATTACTATACCGGAGCCATCTTCGAAGTCAAGGCGCGCGACGTTCAAATAGGGAGCATTAGCGGGGGTGGCCGTTACGACAACCTTACCGGCATCTTCGGTCTTCCGGGCCTCTCGGGCGTTGGCATCTCCTTTGGTGCCGATCGTATCTACGACGTCCTCATGCAGACCAACGGTTTTCCCCCTTCCGTAGCCGAATCTCCCCGCCTTCTCTTCCTCAACTTTGGCGGACCCGACGTAGCCCTGAGCCTTCAATATCTCCGGGAGGTGCGCAAAACCGGCATCCGGGCCGAACTCTACCCCGATCCCGTGAAAATCAAAAAGCAGATGGCCTATGCCAATGCCCGTAATATTGCCTTTGTAGCTATACAGGGCGAAGAGGAGATAGAAAAAGGGGTTATCTCCGTAAAAAACATGACCACCGGCCAGCAAAAAGAGATTCTCCCGGGCAAGCTGGGAGAATTAATGGTTAATGGTACATTTAATGATTAGTGCTCTAGTGCTCTAGTGCTCTAGTGTTCTAGTGCTCTGGTGCTCTGGTGCTCTGGTGCACTTGCGCGAAGCGAATTCACCCTTTCGCGCGAAGCGCATTAACCATTAACCATTATTCCCTCTCTCTGTCGCCTCTCATGTCTCTGAGGATCATGTGCCTGAATTGAACCTCGGCTTTATAGAGGGCGAGGATCTTTTTGGGGGGAAGGAAGGTGGAGAGGGTGCGTTGGAATTTCTCCTGTAGCCCGGCGTCTTCACGCACAATTTGCATGTAGCGGAACAGATCTTTGTTAGGGTCGGTACTCTTTTCGGCACGCATCAGAATCTCCTGTTTTTCGAACTCGAGGCGGTTACGGTGAAAACTGTACATGTTGTATTCGGGCCAGAATCGGGTGGCTTCTTGCGGTGTCAGGTTCATCTTTTCGGTAAAGAAGGCAATGCGGCGGGTCTCCATATATTTTTGGAACGCCTCGCGGTCTTTGTCTTGCATGCGGTTTCCGGGTTGACGCTCGTTGCGGTTTCTCTGATCCCATTCATTCCGGCTTTTTTGATTGTCGGAAGGGACAGTCCCGGGCTGCCACCCATTTTGGTTGAAGGGTTGAGCGGGCATGCCAGTTGGCCCGGAAAATTGGGCAAAGGCGATATGGCTGAGGGTAAAAAGGAGCGAAAGAATAAAAAGAGGTGTTTTCATATGCAGAGAGTGGTTGGGGTGCCCGGGATATCTTCCGGAAATGGCCTGTATAGAGGCACCGGAGATCCAGCTCTCGGTAGTGGGCACCGGAAAGTGAGAAAGAACGATTAAAAGAGCAGTCCCAAATCGGACGAAGCTACGGTGAGGATGTCGAGGTCGCTTACCTTCTCCGCAATGTAGAGGAGCTGTTCATCGGTGTACGACTCCATCTCTTGGGGGGTGGCCGATGGATCTTCCCATACCTCCGATTCCCATGATTCCAGGGGAAGATCGGAGAGATAGTTATAAGATGCCGATTCGGCGAGGGAGGCAATTTCCGGGGTAACCCTTTCAGAGGGGGCAAATGTTCCCCTCTGAACAAAAAGATAGATACCCGCCAGCGCTGCTGCGGCAGCCAGATAGGGCAAAACTACTCTTCGGAACGTAACCAAACGGGCAACAGGCCGCTTAACCGGCTCAACCCGCATCATAATGCGCTCTTCCAGAGATTCGAAGTACCCGTTGGGGGTTTCGAAGGGGTCTTTTATGTGCGAAATATCAATCATACCCTGTAGACGAATATGGAAACCAAAGGTTTAAAGATTGCGAATATATTTTTCTATTTTTTTTGCGGCAAAATGGTATGAGGCCTTGAGGGCACCCACTGAGGTATCGAGCAGTGAAGACATCTCCTCGTACCGGATATCTTCGAAATATCGCATATTAAAGACCAACCGCTGTTTTTCGGGGAGTGAGAGAATGGCCTTTTGAAAGGCCTCCTGCAACTCATCACCATGAAACCAGGGATCCGCCTTCATGCGTGCAATCATCTCGTCCTGGGCCTCTTCGCTATTAATGCGCAGTTCGTGTTTCTTTTTCTCCAGAAAAGAGAGTGCTTCGTTGGTGGCAATCCGATACATCCACGTAGAGAGCTTCGACTCCCCGCGGAATCCTTCAAGCCCCTTCCAGATCTTGATAAAGGTGTTTTGTACTACATCGTCGGCATCTTCATGAACCAGCACAATTCTTCGGATATGTCTATAAAGCCGCTCCTGGTTCTCGCGAACAAGAACCCTGAAGGCCTCCTCCCGGGTTTTGGGATGTTTGAGCCGTTCAATCAGATCATGTTCGCTAACAGTTGTCACGGCGAAGTAGTGGGGGTGTGAGGCGTGATGAGTGAGGGGAGGGTGTCGGTGGCGATGGGGTTGATGGGGCGCTTGCTCTCCAACTCTGTACGCAATAGATGTACAATACTGTCGAAGGGGGCGCGGTAGCTCTCTTTTATGGGTTCGACCGGAGGCGACTCCATCTTGAGGGGGTTGATGGGAGTGCCGTTTTGCCACACCCTAAAATCGAGATGGGGGCCGGTCGACAGTCCTGTGGAACCTACGTAGCCAATTACATCACTCTGCTTTACCCTACTGCCCACCTTCAACCCTTTGGCATAACCCGAGAGGTGCAGATAGGCGGTGGTGTAAACGCTATTATGGCGGATTTTCACGGTATTTCCTCCTCCTCCCTGATAACTGCGGGCAATCACAGTTCCGTCGCCGATACTCATTACCGGGGTTCCCCGGGGTGCTGCGTAGTCGACACCTGTGTGAGCTCTCACCACTTTCAGCACCGGGTGGCGGCGGGCATAAGAAAATCCCGAACTGATTCGGCTAAAGCTCAGAGGCGCCTTTAGGAAGGCTTTCCGGAGGCTCTCACCCTTCTCGTTCCAGTACGAACCCACACTATCCTGTACAAAATAGTAAGCGTCGAAGATAGAGTCGTTAGAAGTAAAGCGGGCCGACCAGATCTGCCCTATCCCGATAAAGGTGGTGTCTACATACAACGCATCGTAAATCGCCGAGAATTGGTCGCCCTTTTGTAAGCCAAAGAAATCGACGGTCCAAGCGTATATGTTTGAGAGTTCCAGCCCCAGAAGCGGACTTAATTGCTTTTCTTTCATTGCGTTCCAAAGAGAGGTGGAGATCCGGGCTTCCGCGTACCTGCGCTGCATCGTAACCGGCTTCTCGCCCTTTAGCACCACCACCGAACGGCTTAGATCAAAGCGGTAATATTCGGTGGCCGTGTGTTCATACACTACCGAAGCTAGCGAATCGGGCGAAGAGAGGGGATAAAAGGCCTTGTACACATTGCCGGCCCGCACCCTTCGTAAGTCGAACAGCTCTTTTGAGGCCTCCTGAAGCTGACCAATCTGGCCGGGAAGAGCTCCTAACTGTTTAAAGAGCTCGCCAAAGACCTGATTTCTGGGCACCGATCCCACAACAATCCGAAACGAATCAACCGCCAGTCCATATTCACGGAGCACCTCAGGCTCCGGCTCCGAGAGAGGCAGAGCAGACTCCTCATAGGCGTTATTGCCCTGGAAGAGACCGTAAAGTACATATATCAGCACCACAAAAAGTGCTAAAACAACCGCGATAATTCCTCTTCTTTTTCCCGCCATCCTCTCTCTTTATGT
>JBFWIG010000050.1:0-11153 GCA_050256115.1 Bacteroidales bacterium
AAAAAAGGGCCCCCGAAAGGGATGAGCCTCTGCCCGAAAAGAGCCATTCTATGGAATACCGGGCTGAGGAATCGAGAAAAAGCACCTTTTTGCCTCCCGACGAAACCTGAGAAAAGCCGATTTTATTGAGCAATAACTCACTGGCAGCTCCGGAAAATATGGGGAAAAAAAGGGATGGAGAAAAAGGGAATCCTGCGAGTGAAGAAAAAAAGGCAGCCGAGCTTTTATACAAGGTCTGTTCAACGCGCGAAAGCAAAAGAAGAGAGTCGGACAACAGCAACCCTCTCACAGCCTCCAGGCCCATAACAGAGGCGGTGAAAAAGAGGGCCGAATCGCTTTTCAGATAAAATGAGGAGAGGCCGTTAATGGTCTGTCGCCCGTTTTCGTAGCGAAACTTCGCCTTCTTAATGGTAAGCGATGAGTAGGGATAGTCGAAAAAAGAACCCTCTATCGTCGATCCGGTGGCAGAGGGGATAAACCGCCGCTGGCTACAACCAGCGGCGAGTAGGCAAAACAGAAGGATTAAAAAAACTGATTTACTGGAGATTGTCATGATCCCTCACCTTTTCTATCTGTTCTACATAGGTTGTTAAGGAAGCATCGCCCGAAAAGCGGGATTTCATCTCTTCTAACAGTTTGTCGGCCTGCTCAACCTTACCCAGCGTATAAAGTATCTGCACATAGTGCGAAAAAACCTCAGCATTCTTTACCGGTTGCGAAAATACCTGCTCCATCACGGAGGCCGCCTCTACTGCTCGCGACATTCGATAGAGAACCCACGCATAGGTATCGAGATAGGTAACATTTTCCGGATCAGCTTCAAGACAGCGTAAGATCATCTTTTCTGCCTCCGCGAGATTCTGCCCCCGTAGCGAAAGAAAGTAGCTGTAATTATTGAGCGTCCCGTAATCATCGGGCGATAAAGAGATGGCCAGACGGAAAAAATCGTCCGAAAAGCCATACTCCTTCTGACCATTATAGGCACTGCCCAGAAGCGCATAAAAGGTAGCCTGCATCTTTTTATCGGTACTCAGAAAAGGGAGTGCGGCTTTAACAGTGGCCACCGCATCGGTATAAAGGCGCAATTCGGTTTCGGCCATTGCTTTAAACAGGTAGATAACCAAAGCCGAATTGCAGTAGTTCAGGGCCTCGGACGAAACCATCCTGATTCGTTCATAATCGGTGCCCTGACCCAGAAGCAGTACCCGCTGCGACCAAAGCGTACAATCCTCCTTACGAAAATGGGTTAATCTCTCCAGATAGCTATCTGCTTTTACATAATCGCCTCTGTTCTTATAAAAATCGGAATAGACCAAAAAAATAGCTCCCTCTTCGGGAAGTGCTAAGGCAGCCTCATCGATAGCTCGCAACAGATAATCACTGTAACGCGAAACCAACAGAGAATCATTGACAAGGCTATAGAGGAACTGCAGCTTCTCCTGAGGTGCGGAGGTGCTGTCGGACAACAGAGAGAGCGTTAAAGGAAGAAGTGAATTAAGAGAGTCGTTACGCGCATAAAAGCGAACCATCCCTAAAAAAGAGAGAGGCAGATCAGGCTTCAAGGCCGCCATACGAGAAAAACTGCCAAATGCCTCCTTGCGACGATCAAAATTGGCATAATACTCTCCCAGAGCGGAGTGAAATTTATAGTTTTCGGGATATTTCCGGGAGTAGCTGAGAAGCAGCTTTCCCGCGTCATCAAACTTGGATTGCACCAGTAGAAGCTGATATTTGCGGAAAATAGCCTGCTCATTACGAGGAGCCACTGTCAAAAGATGGTTTACCACCGAATCGGCTGCAGAAAAATTACCGGTCTCCATATACGATTCGGAGAGCGCATAGAGAAGTGCCGGCGAATCGGGATAGAGAGGACCAATGGACTGCAGCACCGAAAGCGCCGAATCGGGGATGCCGGCCGAAGAGAAAAGCGAAGCGAGATGCAGCGCATAGCTCTCATCCTTATTCGACAAATAACGGGCATCGGAAGCCAGGGCAAGCGCAAGTGGCAAATTACGCATAGAGGCCATTAAGCGTGATAACTCGTAATAGGCAAGAGGTTGAAGAGAGTCCATCTCAATACAACGCTCAAAAAGAGCCGCCGCCGATTGAACATTTCCGGCGCTTTGCATTCTGACAGCCTCAGCAAAAATGGAAGCATACTCGGTATTAGAAAACTCCGATATGGCCAACGGAATATCCTTCTGCGGAAACGGAATGGTGCCGACAAGCGGTTTCACAGGTGCGCAGCCCAAGGAGATGATGACCAAAAATAACCAGAGAAAATGCTTCATAAAAGAAGTGTTTAACTGTCTAGTAGAACCGATCATTAATGCACTCCGGTATGGCCGAACCCCCCCGCGCCGCGAGAGGTATCATCCAGCGAATCTACCTGCTCCCAACCAATCGTCTCATGCCGCGCAATCACCATCTGGCAAATTCGCTCGCCATCGTTCACGGTAAAAGCAGCGTCGGAATGGTTAATGAGAATTACGCCTATCTCACCCCGATAATCGGCATCGATGGTTCCCGGAGAATTCAGGACAGTTACCCCCGATTTAAGGGCAAGTCCGCTCCTGGGTCGAATCTGGGCCTCATGGCCGGCCGGAAGTGCAATAAAGAGGCCGGTACGAATCAAAGCTCTCCCTCCGGGAGGCAGCACCACCGGCTCCTCAAGAGAAGCTCTGAGGTCCATACCGGCCGACAAAAGGGTTGAATAGGAGGGAAGGGGATGTTTCGAGGTATTGACAATCTTTATCTGCAACATAACAACAACTATTTAAGAACCGGGCGCTCTTGTGCCCCTCTGTGTAAGAAAAGGGAGCCGAAGCGAAAACTGCTCCTTCTTCCAGGCATAGATGGCAAATATCGCAAAAAATAGTGTGTTTTTCAGTAAATTGAGAGGCAAAGAGGGAATTGTAAAAAGGCTGGCGATGACATAAACGCCCAATGCAACTGCAAAATAGCCGGCCATCCTTTTCAGAGGGTAAGGAATAGGATAGAATCGGTTGCCCAACAACAGGGTAATAACCGATACAATGATATAACAAAGTAGATGGGCCCAGGCTGAAGCCACATATCCGTATAGCGGCACAAATAGGAAATTAACCAAAAGAGTAATGGCAGCACCTATCGAAGCCATATAGAGCCCAAATTGGGTCATGTTGTTAATTTTAAACCAGATAGAAAGGTTAAAGTAGATGCCCAGAAAAAGATTGGCCAACAACAGAATAGGAACTACCCCCAGTCCCGACCAGTAAGCTCTCCCCACAAAGTACTTGAAGATATCTATATAAAGGGCTACCCCCAAAAAGAGGAGCAGCCCGGCAAGGACAAAATATTTCATCACCAGGGCCATATTCTCCTTTGCATCGGCCTTGTTCATCTGCGAAAAGAAAAAGGGTTCGGCCGCATAGCGAAACATCTGAATAAAGAGGGTCATAAGCACCGCCATCTTCACATTGGCACCATAAATCCCCAGTTGCGCCATAGGATCGACCGAATCGGGCAGGAGGTGTCGTAAAAGAATTCGGTCGAGGGTCTCATTAATACATCCTACCAGCCCTCCGGCCATAAGTGGGAGTGAATAGCCAATCATCCGTCGCCACAACATCCCGTTAAATGAGAGCTGTTGGCGCAAAATATCGGGAATCAGCAGAATAAAAACCAGTACCGAAGCCAACAGGTTGGAGAGAAAGACATATTCTACACCCCAATCGGGCCGATAAAACCAGGATATCCAATCGCTATCCTGATGGGCAGGAGCATACCAAAGGAAAAAGAGATTAAAAAAAAGATTTACAGCCACATTGAAAATCTTGTAAAAAGAGAATCGTAAGGGCCTGTTTTGCTGACGGAAGAGGGCAAAGGGAATGGCCGACATGGCATCGAACCCGAGAATCAACGCAAACCAGATAAAATAGTTGGCATGACCCTCGTAATCTAGCGCTGTAGCAAGGTTTTCCGAAAAAAGAATCCCTGCAGCCATAAAAAACAACGAGGAGAAAAAGAGGCTCAGGAAAGAGGTCCCAAATACCTTGTTGCTCCCTTCCTGACTGGAGAAGCGGAAAAAGCCGGTCTCCATTCCATAAGTGAGTAGAATATTTAGAAAGGTGAAATAGGCGTATAACTCCGTTACTACCCCGTATTGGGCAGGTTGAAAGGCAATTATGGTGTGAAACGGCACCAGGAGGTAGTTCAAAAATTTGGGAACCACACTACTGAGTCCGTACAAGACCGTCTGCCCGGCTAATTTTTTAATCACGCCCAACTCAGGGAACCTTAGTAAATAATTGGTATTTTCGTTGGCAAATTTCCAAAAAAGAATCCACATGACAAGTACATTTTTCAGGATCATACCGCTATTTCTCTGTTTTATTGCAGGTAGCGCAGTTGTCGAAGCGCAATCGGTAAAATTTGTGATAACCACCGATTATGGTACCATGAAGGGCTATCTCTACGACGACACCCCAAAACATAAAGAGAACTTCATCAAATTGACGAAAGAGAAATTTTTCGACGGACAATGTTTTCACAGAGTAATAGCCGATTTTATGATTCAGGCCGGCGACCCCGCCTCTAAATCGGCCAAACCGGGCCTCTTGTTGGGCACCGGAGGCCCCTCCTATACGGTACCTGCCGAAATCAGCCCAAACCACTACCACAAAAAGGGGGCACTGGCAGCAGCTCGACAACCCGATCAGATCAATCCGCAGAAAGCCTCATCCGGATCGCAATTTTATATTGTGCAGGGAAAAAAGGTATCGGAAGAGGAGTTGCAGGCGTTCGAATCGCATGTAAATCAGCAGAATGGGAGCCAAACCGCTCAGAGCTACTTTAATGCGGCAAGAGCACGTCTGGCGGACAAAACGGATCCCGTTGCGCTGCAAAAAATCCGCGAAGAGGCCATTCAGAAGGGAACCGAGCAGATGAAGAATGAGCCCTTCCGTTTTGACGAAACGAGACGAAATCTTTATAAAACCGCAGGCGGAACGCCCCATCTCGATGGGGGATATACAGTATTCGGTGAGGTAACCTCAGGGTTAGAGGTAATCGACAAAATTGCGGCAGCCCAAACCGATAAGAACGACAGACCCCTTAAAGATATTAGATTCAGTGTAACCATTCTCCCTTGAGGCCATTATTGGTTCTCGGATAAAGAAAAAACTGTACTTTTGCCATGCTATCTGAAAATCCGGATCACATGTTAAAAAAAATAGAGGAGCTGAAAGCAATGGCCGAGCAATTTGCGGCCCATTCGGCAGATGAACTGGAACTATTCCGGTTGAAAGTATTAAGCAAAAAAGGGGAGTTGAACCAGTTGTTTGATGATTTTAAGCGCGTTTCGCCCGAGATGAAAAGAGAGGTGGGACAGCAGCTGAATCAGCTTAAGAATCTGGTAACCCAAAAATTTGAGGAGATGAAATCGAATCTGGAGCAGAACAGCGATGAACAGAGCTCCGAAGATTTTACCAAACCCGGATTCCCTCAGACGCTTGGTTCCCGACACCCCGTTTCGCTGGTGATTGAGGAGATTAAAGATATCTTTTCGAAACTGGGATTCACGGTTGCCAACGGACCCGAAATCGAAGACGACTGGCACGTTTTCAGCGCATTGAACTTTCCTCCCGAGCACCCTGCAAGAGATATGCAGGATACATTTTTTATTGAAAAGAACCCGGATATTCTGTTGCGCACCCACACCTCATCTATACAGGTGAGAACTATGGAGAACAACAAACCTCCCATTCGTGTTATCTGTCCGGGGAGAGTATTCCGAAACGAAGCTATCTCAGCCCGTTCGCACTGTATATTCCACCAGGTAGAGGGGCTCTATATCGACGAAAATGTATCATTTGCCGATTTAAAACAGACACTACTCTTTTTTGCCAGAGAGATGTTTGGCGAACAGACCCGAATTCGTTTACGCCCCTCCTTCTTCCCCTTTACAGAACCTTCGGCCGAAATGGATGTATCCTGTAACTGCAACGGAAAAGGGTGTAATCTCTGTAAATATACAGGCTGGCTTGAGGTGATGGGATGCGGAATGGTAGATAGTAATGTCTTGGAACTTTGTAATATCGACAGTAAAAAATATTCCGGATACGCCTTTGGAATGGGTGTAGAGCGATTGGCGATGTTAAAATATAACATCAAAGATATTCGTCTCTATTTCGAAAACGACGTGCGGTTTCTGTCGCAATTCTCGTCGAATATACGCTAATCTTATTCAGCTAAAAGAGACTTCTTTCCGCACCGGGAAAGAGAATACCCAAATTTTTATAGGCCAGGGGGGTTACCTCTCTGCCACGGGGAGTCCGTTTTATGTATCCCTCAGTAATCAGATAGGGCTCATACACCTCTTCGATGGTACCGGCATCCTCGCTTACAGCAGTGGCAATCGTGGTCAATCCCACCGGACCTCCGCCAAACTTTTCGATCATGGTTCTAAGGATCTTGTTATCCATTTGATCAAGCCCATGTTTGTCTATATTTAGCGCATCGAGCGCAAAACGGGTAATTTCCAGATCGATTTTACCACTGCCTTTCACCTGCGCAAAATCGCGTACTCTACGCAACAAAGCATTGGCAATACGTGGGGTTCCGCGGCTTCTCAGGGCAATTTCGAGAGCCGCCACCTCATCGATACCTATACGAAGTATGGATGCCGCTCTCAGCACAATCTGTTTCAAAACCTGCTGGCTGTAGTATTCCAAATGACAGTTAATTCCAAAGCGGGCCCTTAACGGAGAGGTCAGCAGGCCTGAACGGGTGGTAGCTCCTACCAGGGTAAAAGGGTTTAAGGTAAGTTGAACCGAACGGGCACTTGGCCCTTTATCAATCATTATATCAATCACATAATCTTCCATTGCAGAATAGAGGTACTCCTCCACAACAGGAGTGAGTCGATGAATTTCATCGATAAAGAGCACATCATGGTTCTCGAGCGAGGTTAATAAACCGGCCAGATCGCCCGGTTTATCCAAAACAGGACCCGAAGTAACCTTTAATCCCACACCCAATTCGGACGAAATAATATTGGCCAATGTGGTTTTTCCGAGACCCGGAGGCCCATGTAACAAAACATGATCGAGCGACTCACTCCGCATTTTAGCGGCCTTCACAAAGACTTTCAGATTGTCTACAATCTTATCCTGTCCGCTAAACTCCATAAAATGAGCCGGACGAATTTTCTGGTCAAAATCTTTATCGGCATCGGTCGGTAAAGAGGCGCGATAATCGAACGATCCTGCCATTTTAAATAAGATTCAGTTGTTTAGACATAGTGAGCATCCTAAGAATCGGCTTTTCGGCCAAGATACGAATCTCTTCGGGAATGGTAATTTCGAATTGGTCATATAGAAGAGAATCATACATTTTCTGCAGTGTAATGGTTTTCATAAATTGACAATCATTGCAGGCACAGGATGCATCATCGGGGGGAGCCGGTATAAACTGTTTTTCAGGACTGGCTTTCTGCATCTGATGAAGGATACCCGATTCGGTGGCCACGATAAAAGTAGTACAGGCCGATTTAGAAGAGTAGGAGAGTAAAGCTGAGGTAGAACCAATGAAATCCGAAACCATGAGAATAGGTTTTTTACACTCCGGGTGAGCCAAAATTTGGGAATCAGGAAAGGATTGTTTTAATTGAAGCATCTTTTCGAGCGAGAATTTTTCATGTACATGACAGGCTCCATCCCAAATGACCATATTTTCCCTTCCGGTTTTCCGCTTAATATAGTCGCCCAGATTTTTATCGGGAGCAAAAATGATCTTTTCATCGGGTGGAAGCGCATTTATGATAGCCAAAGCATTGGTAGAGGTGCAAACAATATCGGTCATCGTTTTTATAGCGGCCGTGGTGTTTACATACGAAACCACTGTATGTTCCGGATAAGCCTTCTTAAAAAGGGCAAATTGATCGGCGGGGCAGGAGTCGGCAAGCGAACAACCTGCGGTAAGATCGGGGAGCAACACCTTTTTAGCGGGACTTAAAATTTTTGCCGTTTCGGCCATAAAATGGACACCGGCAAAAAGAATGAGATCAGCTTTGGTTTGGGCAGCCTGTTGTGAAAGTGCTAAGCTATCTCCCACGAAATCTGCAATATCTTGAATTTCAGGATTTTGATAATAGTGAGCCAGAATAACAGCATTTTTTTCTCGTCTGAGTTTCTCTATCCCATCCAGTAAAACTCGGTTATTAACATCCTTAATCATTATTATATCTTTTTAGATAAATTAATTAAAGAAAAATGATGGATATAATAGGCTGTTCATTGTGTGAAAAATTAAGTGGTAAAAAAGTTGATTTTTTAGTTATACACACTTTATTGACATCCTATCCACAGCTGCAAAAGTACCAAATTATTGCCATAATGCAGATTAAAGTGTAATGAACAGCCTGTGAAGAACCCGGTGTGTGAATAAATTTTTGACGGGACCGTTCCCATTTTTTGTGCCCAATTCTGTTGAATAGTCAAGTAAAAATAGCGTGGTTTTTTACTTGTAAATCCGGGAATTTTTTTATCCATGTATAAAGTCCGTTTTTGCAAGTTTTGGTCGAAAATAGTTTTGACCATTTATTAACCACTCTTTAACAAGTTATCCTCAATTATTGGATGGGTTTTTTTTAGATCTTTTTAAAAGCTTCCGGCAATGTTTACCTTTGTGCAACAAATAAGCCAAAGACGTTTAAACTAAACTTCGATGATAATTGGAATTGCTAACGACCATGCAGGTTATAATGTTAAACTGCAATTGATTAAATACATAGAATCGTTGGGATACAGCTGGATAGATTTTGGATGTCATTCAGACCAAAGTTGTGATTATCCTGATTATGCACATCCTTTGGCTCAAGCAGTTGAGCAGGGTGAGGTAGATTTGGGTATCTCGATTTGCGGAACCGGAAACGGGATTAATATGGCAGTGAATAAGCATACCGGAATTCGTTCGGCTTTGTGTTGGAATGAAGAGATTGCCGAACTTGCCCGCAAACATAATGATGCAAATATTTGTGCTTTGCCTGCCCGGTTTATCTCGCCCGAAATGGTGGTTTCTATCGTGAATCGGTTTTTGACGACTCCCTTTGAGGGTGGACGACATCTTAGGCGGATTCAAAAAATTCCCTGCAGCTAAAAAATTCCCTTTTACGATGGCCGGCCTCTATTTTCATATACCCTGGTGTAAGCAGGTTTGTTATTACTGCGATTTTCATTTCAGGGTATCTATGAACGATAAGACGCGGGTACTGGATGCAATTCGGAAAGAGGTAGCGTTGCGTAGCCATTATTTGCATTCCGACAGGCTCTCTACGCTCTATTTTGGCGGGGGAACCCCATCGGTATTGACTCCCTGTGAGTGGGCTGCGCTTTTCGAAACCATTGGTAACCATTTTGTGTTGGAGCCGGATGCCGAAGTTACTGCCGAAGTGAATCCCGATGATCTGGATCATGACTATCTGGTTATGTTGCGTTCGTTAGGGATTAATCGATTAAGTATAGGAATTCAATCATTTTCCGATCCGGTTCTTTCCTGGATGAACCGCCGACACACGGCAAAGGAGGCCGAAGAGAGTGTCGGGCGTGCCTGGGAGGCCGGATTTCGAAATATCAGTATAGATTTGATCTATGCCATTCCCGGGATGTCGGCAGCACTCTGGGATGCGCAAATTGAGCGGGCCATGCAACTGCCTATTACCCATCTTTCGGCCTATGCACTCTCCATTGAACCAGCCACTCCTTTTGGCGTATTTCTCCGCAAAGGGAAAATTTCGGCTGCTCCGGATTCGCTGGCTACCGACCATTTTTTACATCTGATGGAGCGTCTTCCGGCGTGGGGTTTTTCGTGGTATGAAATTGCAAATTTTTCGTTGCCGGGTTATCTCTCCAGACATAACAGTGCCTACTGGAATCAGGAGCACTATTTGGGGATAGGTCCATCGGCGCACTCCTATAACGGGGTATCACGGCAATGGAATTGGGCCGTAAACAGCCAATATGCTGCCGGAGTTGAGAGGGGAGAGGGCTATTTTGAGCGGGAGGTATTATCGGTAAACGATCACTATCACGATTATATCCTTACCGCACTCCGAACCCGTCGTGGCGTAGATTCTGATTGGGTGGCATCGCGATTTGGCGAAGCGTATCGATTGCATCTGTTACGGGAAGCGGAGCCTTTTATTAAGGAGAAAATGGTGGAGGAGGATGGTTCTTCTTTCCATCTTACCCCGCGTGGAATGCTTCTTGCCGACAGAATTACCAGGGCTCTTTTCCTTTAAAAGAAGTCGCGTCGGTACCGTTGTGATCGCCAGTAACGGATCAGAAAATAGCCGAAGATCATGCCGCCCAGATGGGCAAAATGGGCAACCTGGCTGCCAGGTTGCATAATCCCCAAATAGAGTTCAACGGCACCGTATCCCAACACAAACCATTTTGCTTTGATGGGAATAGGGGGAAAGAGGAGCATAAGCCTTGCGTCGGGGAATAACATCCCAAAGGCAAGCAAAATGCCAAATACGGCTCCGGAGGCCCCAACTGTGGGGATATTCATCACCTGATTCAGGTAGGTGTCGAGCATGGAGTTAGCCTCCGACAGAAAGAGGGTAGAATCGGGAGATTCCTGCCACGAGTTGATAAAGTCGTGGATAGAGGGGTTAAGGTTTCGGACATTTGAGGCTATCAGCGCCCTGAAACTTTCGGGCGACGGGGTGTTCCGGAATGCTTCAATGGCATGTTCAAGTCCCGAAATGGAGATGTGGTTTACCAGGGTATGCAGTGCTGCGGCACCCAGTCCGGTTATCAGGTAGTAAGTGAGAAAACGTTTGGCGCCCCACACATTTTCAAGAATTTTTCCAAACATCCAGAGCGAAAACATGTTGAAAAGAAGGTGCGTCAGATTGGCGTGCATGAAGAGATGGGTCACGGGTTGCCAGATTCTGAAGGCGTCGGATCCAAAGTAAAAGAGCCCGAACAGATGGGTCATGCTGATACCTCTCGATTGGAGCGTAACGCTGAGCAAGAACATAAGTCCGTTGATTATCAAAAGATTTTTGATAATCGGCGGAATGGAGTTTGTAGAATTCATGTTGAACATAAGCACGATTTTTCAAAATTTGTTTTCTATCTCCTCCATTCGGTTAATGGAAACTACCG
>JBFWIG010000051.1:0-10967 GCA_050256115.1 Bacteroidales bacterium
GACCTGATCCGTTTTACCGTCAACGCCACCGACGAGGCATTTATTGCCCAACTCTCCAATCGGGTCCACCTCATTAACCTGGCCGACTACCTGCTCTTTATGAACCTTGTGGGAGCCGACGACAACACCGGGAAAAACAGCTTCTTCTCCTTCTACAACAGCAACTTCCCCCAATTTTTCATCACCCCGTGGGATCTCGACGGCTCCTGGGGCCGCAAATGGAACGGATCAAAAATAGACCTGCGCGAAGACGATTTTATTGGTATTACCGGCCCCATGCGGGTCGACTCCCGCTACTGCCGACCCAACGCCTTCTTCCAACGTGTAATGGCCCTGAACCCCGGCAACTTCCGCCAAATCCTGCAACAACGATGGGCCCTCCACCGCTCCGGCGAATTCACCGCAACCCGCTTTGCCGAGCGCCTCACCACCTACGGCACCCTCCTCACTGAATCGGGAGCCTGGGACCGCGAAAAACAACGCTGGGCCTCCAGCCTCGGCGGCATCGACCTCGACACCGAACTCGACTTTATGCTCACCTGGATAACAAACAGACTGCAACAAATGGACAACCTTATAGTGCTCTAGTGATGCGCTATCGCGCAAGTGCTCTAGTGCTGCGCTTCGCGCTAAAAACAAATTCTGAGCCCGATTTATTAACACTTGATTCGCATTATTCTATGATTTCAATCATTACCTGCTCCAAAGATCCGGAACGCCAAGAACGATTTCGTGAGGATATAGCCAAGAATATCGGCATCGACTTCGAGATTATTGCCTTTGATAACCGAACCAAGAATTGGGGGTTGTGCAGAGTCTATAACTTTTGTTCAGAACAGGCGCGTTTTCCTTATTTGTGTTTTATGCACGAAGATGTATATGTCGACACAAAGGATTGGGGGGAAAAAATTGTCGAAGCCACTAGGGAGTTACCCAATTGTGGTGTCATCGGTTTTGCCGGAGGGAGTCATGTAGGACGGAACTTTACTTCATGGTGGGCAGGTGCTCTCCAAGTGAATGTATACGACGGATATAATGGAAAAAACCATGCCGATTTACGTGCAAACTTCCAATATCATAACTATTCAAATCCCCGCAATGAGGATTATTCCAGGGTCTTATGTGTGGATGGGTTATTCCAGATGGTAAAAAAAGAGGTGTGGGAAGAGATCCGATACGACGATCATTCATTCTCTGGATTTCATATGTATGATGTCGATTTCAGCCTGTCGGTATCGGAAAAGTACAATAACTATGTCGGGTTGAAATATGAGGTCTACCACGACTCACATGGTAATCTCACTTCCGACTATATACGGGATCTGTTTGTTTTTCAGAACAAATGGAAACATAAGTTGCCCCGATATGTAATGCCTCTCCGTAAGAAAGAGGCTATTCAACTGGAATTAAGTGAAATCGATACTCTCAAAAATTTATGCCGTAGAAATCATATGAGCAAAGCAAAAATATTACTTCAATTATATCGGCAGAACAGTTTGTTCATGCTAATACTTGCATTGATCCATCTCTCCTTTACCAGAATCAAGATAATTTTATGGCGTAATCAGTAGAATATTCAGAAGTTAACCATTCACCATTAACCATTCAATCGTATGTCTACCCTTCGCATTTTCCTCTCCCTCTCTCTTGGGTTTCTGTTGTTGCCGGGCTGCAAGAATGAGCCGGGGTTAAAAACGGGTTACGATGTGGCGGCTTTTTACTGGCCGGCCTATCATTTTGAACCGCGTGCGGAGTTTCTTTTCCCTGAGAAGAGGGGCGAATGGGAGATTATTGCAAAGTCCAGGCCCAAAGAGGCGGGGCATATACAACCCCGCATTCCTTTGTGGGGCTATCTGGATGAGGCCGACCCGAAGGATATGGAGGTGAAGATTGAGAGTGCGCTCAACCATGGGGTGAATCTCTTTATTTTCGACTGGTACTGGTATAAAGGAGAGCCTTTTCTGGAGTCGTGTCTCGATAAGGGCTTTTTGCCGGCCAACAAAAACCGGATGAAATTTTATCTGATGTGGGCAAACCACGATGCCACTACCTACTGGGATCAACGCACCCCCACGTTCGATTCCATTATCTGGGATGGGGAGGTAGATCGCTCTCAATTCGATATTTTGACCACCCGGATTATTGAAAAGTACTTTTCGCACCCGGCATACTATACCATTGAGGGCGAACCGGTATTTTGCATTTACGAATTGAATACGCTGATCAATGGTTTGGGAGGTGCCGAAGCTACGCGTGATGCGCTAAACAGTTTCCGAGAAAAGTGTAAAAAAGCAGGGTTTCCGGGGTTGCACCTGCAGAGCATTCTATGGTCGGCGCTTCCCTCCTCGCTCGAAGGGGTTCCCGGAGATACGCTGGCATCGCAGCAGGAGATACTCGACTATTTCGGATTTAACAGCCTTACCAATTACTGCTGGGCACATCTGCAAAATCCGGATGGCGACTACGAAAAGTGGGCAGATGCCTCAACCGCCATGTGGGACGAGTTCTCTGCCCGTTTTTCGATTCCGTACATTCCCAACGTAACCGTGGGATGGGACGCCAATCCTCGTTTTGCCTTTAAAACCGGCTATATTCAGAACCCTTCGCCCGAAAAATTTGCTAAGTACATTCACAAAGCCAAAACCTACCTTGCCCAACACCCCCACCAACCCCGGTTACTCACCATCAATGCCTGGAACGAATGGTCGGAAGGCAGCTACCTCGAACCCGACTCCTTACACGGATACGGATTCCTGAAAGCACTCAGGGAAGCGCTTCTGGATTAATGGTGCTTCGAAGCGCACCATTGCACCATCTCACTTCTTTCCGTTTTTCTTTCCCGATTTTGCACGTTCTCGTTCGGAGAGGCGGCGTTCGCGGTTACGGTCTAATTCGCGTTCGCGTTCGCGTTCATAGAGGCGGCCTTCGCGTTCTCTATCGCGGGTATCGCGTTGCGAGAGGTAACCTTCGTGCTCATATCGAAAGGCATCGCCACGAGGCAAGGGTTGGTAACGACGCGCATAGCGGCGCGAATCGGCCATCATGACCATATAGCGGCTGTTTCTGTCGGCCTGCGCTTTCAATGCATGGAAGGCGGCCGAACCCGGTTTGATACCTGCCTGTCTGGCAATGACGCCCCAACCATGCCGTTGATAATGCCAGTAAATAGGGAAAATCTGCTCGGGCGAGCGGCGGGTTAGCCTGGCCACCTCGAGCAACATAAAAAGATCGGCAGGGCTGCGACCCACCTCAGCGTAGAGCCGCTCCAGACGTCCCGACGAAAGATTATACACTGTACTGATCCTGGTTCTGAAAGTGCCAAAGTCGATTGATGCAACAATCGCCATATTCCTCAGATAGCCATCTAATTGAACACTGCCCGTGCGATACTGAGCCATCGAAACGCCACTAACAAAAAGAAGCAGTATTGCCATCCATCCTGATTTCCATTCCGTTTTCATAGCCGTAAGGTATTAGTGAATCGGCAACCAAGCGCCTTACAGGAGGGAAATCAAAAAGAGTGCCACGATGCGCAGCAGGCAAGTGCTCCATCGCAAATGGTGAATGGTCTGTTGCGCATAGCGCAACAATGGTGAATGGTTAATATTGCGCTTCGCGCAAAAAAAACCAAATACAGAAATGCTACAATACTTTAATGCTTAGCGCGCTTGCGCGTGCTAAGTAATTAACCATTAACCATTAACCATTAACCATTAACCATTAACCATTAACCATTAACCATTAATTAGTAATTACTCGTCAAGAGATTGAGGTAAGTGTAACCTCAGCGCGCTGAGGTTACACTTACCTCAATCTCTTGACGGATGTCGTCCGAGGCCGCTCCGATGCGGAGGGTGTAAGTGCCGGGGGCTGTTTCGTAGAGGCCGGTTTTGGCGTCGAAGTGGCGAAATAGCCGGGTGGGGATGACAAAGGTGAGGTTGCGGCTCTCGCCTTTGGCAAAGGGTTCACGACGGAAGGCTACGAGGCTCTGGGTGGCTTTGTGGCCGAGGGAGGCGGGCTGTTTCATGTAGATCTGAACCACTTCGTCCGAGGCGTAGTTGCCGGCGTTTTTCACGGGTACGGTGACGAAAACGGTGTCGCCTGCGGTTACCTGTTGCTTTTTGAGGGTGGGAACCGAATAGTCAAAGCGGGTGTAGCTCAGGCCGTGACCAAAGGCATAGAGGGGTTTTCCGCGGAAGTATTTGTAGGTTCGGCCTTCCATGCTGTAGTCTTCGAAAGGAGGCAAATCGTCCACTGAGTTGTAGAAGGTAACGGGAAGACGTCCTGCGGGGCTGAAGTCGCCAAAGAGGATATCGGCAACCGCTCTGCCGCCCTGTTGGCCTGGATACCAGCACTCTACAATGGCAGGAATGTTCTCTTGAGCCCAGGGAATGGAGAGGGCACTGCCGTTGGTGAGGAGTAAAACAACCGGTTTGCCAAGGGCGTGAAGTTTTTTGAGTAGATTGGTCTGTGCCTGAGGCATGTCGAGCGAGGTGCGGTCGCCACCCTGAAAACCGGGCACTTGAACCCGCATCTCTTCGCCTTCGAGGTTGGGAGAGATACCGCCCACAAAGAGCACCAAATCGGCATTGGCAGCCATCTTAAGGGCTTCGGCCTCAAGTGCGGGCTCGTTGGCGCGAAGGGTGGTGTCGCGAGAGAGCTTTTCGGGGGCAAGGGTACCCAATGCATTGCTGATCTTGATCCGTTTTCCGGCACGCTCCTCAATTCCCTTTAACAGGGTAACCGGGGCCGAGGGGGTTCCGTTGTAGTTACCCAGCAATACCGAGATATCGTTGGCATAGGGACCAATCACAGCAATCGACTTTACATTGCGCTGTATGGGAAGTACGTTTTGGCTGTTTTTCAGCAACACCAGGCTTTGACGAGCCACTTCGCGGGCAAATTCGCTATGTTCGGGGGTGTCGTTCATGGCGGGGGTAATCGAGGCCCAGGGCACCATGGAGTCGGGGTCGAACATGCCCAGTTTAAAGCGGGCGGTGAAGAGCCGTTTTACCGAAAGGTCGATGTCGGCTTCGGTGAGATAGCCCTTTTCGATGGCCTGGTTCAGAAATTGGTACTCTTCGCCACAGGCCAGATCGGTGCCTGCTTTTACGGCCAATGCTGAGGCCTGAGCGGCATCGCCCACAAACTTATGGAACTTATAGAAATCGGAGATGGCCCAACAGTCGGAAACCACATAGCCGTCGAAATTCCATTTGCCCCTGAGCAACTCTTTCATAAGCAGGTCGCTGGCGCAGGCGGGGGTGCCAAAAAGGCGGTTGTAAGCCCCCATCACGGAGTAGGCTTTGGCTTCGGTAATCAGGGTTTCGAAGGCCGGAAGGTAGGTTTCGTAGAGGTCGGTCATCGAACTCCAGGCGTCGAAACGGTGACGATCGGGTTCGGGCCCGCTGTGTACGGCAAAATGTTTGGCTGTGGCAATGATCTTATAGTATTTGGGGTCGTTACCCTGTAGCCCTTTTACAAAGGCCGAACCAATGGCTGCGGTAAGTAGGGGATCTTCGCCGTAGGTCTCCTGCCCCCTGCCCCACCGCGGATCGCGGAAGATGTTAATATTGGGCGACCAGAAGGTGAGCCCCTGATAGATGCCTCGTTCGTTTTTCGCGATGGCCTCGGCATACTTAGCACGGGCCTCGGTAGAGATAATATCGGCTTCGCGGAAAATCAGCCCGTCGTTCCAGGTGGCTGCCATGGCAACCGCTTGCGGAAAAACCGTGGCATATCCGTTTCGACCTACACCGTGCAAACATTCGTTCCACCAATTATAGGCGGGAACCCCCAGTCGTTCTATGGCAGGTGCAGCGTGTTGCATCTGCGAAATTTTTTCCTGAAGGGTCATCTGCGAAACCAAATCGTTAACCCGCTCTTCGAGAGGAAGAGAGCTATTCCGAAAACGACCGGAAGGGTTGCCGGCCACACCCTGTTGAGCGGAAAGAGGCGAGCAGAGTAAGGGTAACAGCCAAATAAGCAGACCGGAAAACAGCGTTTGCGTAGCGTTTTTCATGTTTGGATTTTTTTAGAAAATAACGAACACGAAGATAATAAAATCCCAAACAGCGCAAAACCCATCAAGATAAATGATAGCCTTGCGCCACCATCTCCGAACTCTGAAAACCTGCATACAGCGAAGGAAGTAAGGGGTAATCCCAACATCCCATGGTGTGATACACCGAACCGCCAAAGCCCGATTTAAAGCGATAGAGTCCGTAAAGAGGATGCGAAGGTTCGGGCCGGGGCGCTATCCCAAACATATCGTATTCGGTGCAACCGGCCTCACGCGCACGCTCCAGGGCCGTCCACTGCAAGGCATAGGTGGCCATACAATTGCGGTTTTCGGACGAGGAGGCGCCATAGAGATAGGTACCTCTCTTTCCGGTAATCACCATAAACATGGCTGCAAGCGGTTGCCCCCGATGTTCGGCCACCAACAACTGCACATCGGCCGGCGATGTGGTATGGTCGGCCTTCGCAGTAAGAACCGAACGGAAATAGTCAATATCGTGCAAATAGAAGTGGTTTCTTCTGGCGGTTTCGGCATAGAGCCTGTACCAGGCATCCAGATGATGTATTCCCTTTGCCTGTACGGTAACTCCTTTACGCTGTGAGAGCTGAATATTGTAGCGTGTTTTGGGTTTCATGGCACCCAATAATTCGGACTTATCCTTTCGCAAATTAAGAAACAGGGTGTGCGAGGGCAGAATATCGGTGTTGGCTTTCCAAAGATTATGGTGTTTGGTGTTATAGTTAAACCGAAATTCCTGCATCTGTTGTGAAGGGGGGCCCATCCAATGGCCCATGGGGTCGAAACAGGATTCATCATCTACCCAGGGCGACGACCAGGAGAGGTCGTAACGGATGGCTATACAGCCTTTAGGAAGAAATGCACGAAGCGACTCCGAAAGCGACTCGAGGAAAGGACCCCGATACTCCTCGAGGGGCTCTGATTCGGGACCATAGGGCACATAGGCCATACAATAGTCGCGGTCCAGTTGTTGGAGCAGCACCAGCATATCGCCACGCAGGTATGCAGACTTTGCAGTTTTGCTGCAGCGCGCCCCCTCTTTAGGAAAGAGCCTGGGATTGGCATAGAAATTAAAGGCGGCCGACAATACGCCCTGTTCCCTTTTGACCTCCGACCAAAAGGCGGTTTGCTGAACAATGGAGGTGGGAAAAACCTGACGGGTACTTTTTTGGGTTACGTTATATATCATCACAAACGGGTTTCCGAGTGGCCCGGTCCCGCATTGGGATAAGGCCCTAAGATTAGCTGTTCGACTCTTTTCTGATTACATCATGTGCACCACCCTCAACAATACTGGTAGAAGAGACAATGGTCATCCTGGCCTTCTCCTGCAGCTCGGGAATGGAGAGCGATCCACAGCTGCACATGGTCGACTTCATCTTTCCGAGGGTGATATCGAGGTTGTCTTTCATCTTGCCGGCATAGGGCACATAGCTGTCAACACCCTCTTCAAACTTCAGCCCTTCGCTGGTATCGCCCATATCGTACCGTTGCCAGTTACGGGCTCTGTTAGAACCTTCGCCCCAGTACTCCTTTACGTAGTTATTGCCCACTTTCAGTTTCTTGGAAGGACTCTCGTCGAACCGTGCAAAATAGCGGCCCATCATCAGGAAATCGGCGCCCATGGCCAAAGCCAGCACAAAATGGTAATCCTGCACCAATCCTCCGTCGCTGCAAATGGGGATATAGATGCCTGTTTCTGCCAGATAGGCATCGCGCGCTTTGGCCACCTCAATAACCGACGAGGCCTGTCCGCGTCCGATACCTTTTTGTTCGCGGGTAATACAGATAGATCCGCCGCCGATGCCCACCTTCACAAAGTCGGCACCCGCGTTAACCAGGTAACGGAAGCCCTCTTCGTCTACCACATTTCCGGCACCAATCTTTACACGGTTGCCATACTGCTTGCGGACATACTGAATGGTCTCATGCTGCCACTCAGAAAAACCGTCGGACGAATCGATACAGAGCAGATCAACCCCTGCGTCTACCAGTGCAGGAATGCGTTCGGAAAAATCGCGGGTATTGATACCGGCGCCTACCAGAAGCTTTTTGTGCTCGTCCGAAAGTTCGAGCGGATGTTCGCGATGGTTTTCGTAATCTTTTCGGAAAACCAGATATTCTAAGCCCTGCTCCGAATTGATGATGGGCAGACAGTTCAATTTATGCTTCCAGATGATATCGTTTGCCTCCTGCAGTGAGATACCCAGGTTACCCACAATCAACTTGGAGAAGGGGGTCATAAACTCCTTTACCTTACGGGAAGGCGAATCGAAATCGATCCGATAATCGCGGCTGGTAACAATGCCCAACAACTTACCCTGTGGCGATCCGTCGTGGGTAACCCCAATGGTAGAGTGTCCGGTTTCACGAACCATTTTCAACACATCGGCAAGGGTAGATTCAGGAAGAAGGTTGGAGTCGCTTTTTACGAAACCCGCCTTGAATTTCTTTACCCTTCTAACCATTTCTACCTGATCCTCTATGGTTTGCGAGCCAAAGATAAAGGAGAGGCCGCCATGACGGGCAAGGGCAATAGCCAGGTTATGGTCGGAAACCGACTGCATAATGGCCGAAACAAAGGGAATATTCAGGTGGAGCGGAGCCTCTTCGCCCTTTTTGAACTTAACGAGCGGCGTTCTTAACGACACATTCTCAGGAAGGCATTCCTTGGTGGTAAGGTTCGGTATCAGCAGATATTCGCTGAAGGTGCGCGATACATCGTCGAAATAGTGTGCCATAAGTAACTTCTCCTTTTTTCGGTTTCGAATTCGGTTTCAGCTCCTCTCCGGCTCCCGGTAGAGGGATGCCTGACGGAAAATAAATTTGGCAAAGTTACACAATTTGGGCAAACATCGCCGCTCACAAACGGCCTAATTGCTGCAACAGCGCACGAACCTTATTACGCTGTTGGGTTCCGATCAATATCTTTCGGCCTTTACGGGTTTCGATTTGCATTCCCCAAAAACCCGACATAATATATGCCTGACCCGACCGTACAGTTAAGCGCAGCCCGTAACCCCCAAACTCCCGGAAAGCCCTGTATGGGCGCAGATAGACCTTCACAATTTCGGTCCAGGGAATTTCCCGAAACCGAATCTGCAACGGAAAGAAACGGTAGTAAATAGTGGTGGAGGTAATTTTGAGTTCTACCCTGCTGAGCACCACAAATCCGATAATGGCCAGGGTAAAAAGGCCCACAAACAGAACTGCCCACGAAAATGCCTTCACATCGGCAGGACACTTTCCGAAAACAACCCCGTTACAGAATTGCTGATAACCCACAAAAAGTAATAATCCCCAGCTAAGGAGAGAGAGAAGTACTACAATAACAATCAAGTACTTTTCAAATCCCTGTCGTTCATGAAAGAGAACTTCATTCATAGGCAAGATGTAGTTAGTAGTAGTAGTAGTAGTAGTAGTAGTGCTCTGGTGCTGCGCTGCGCGCAAATGATTAATGGTGAATGGTGAATGGTGAATGGTGAATGGTGAATGGTGAATGGCTTATACGCGCAAGCGCGGAAAACAGTGGTTAGTGGTTGTTATTCGGAGACAAGTTACAAAAAAAATGGCTAGTTGGGTGTCATAAATTTCCAGGTCACTTTTCCAATGGTATTGGGTTTGTCGGGTTCGGTTTTAGAGATCGATCCTTTCAGGGTTTTCGCACTCTCTGCCGTTACAGTGAGGGTTCGCCAGCTGTATTCCCCTTTCTCATAGTCGAAACTCTCACCATCGTCGTCGTAGAGACGACAGGAGCCGGATTTGGTTCCATAATGTCTGATTTCCAGATCGATGATTTCACCCAACTTCGGCGCATGGAGGCGGGGGGCCATCATGGGAATAATGCCGCCATCCTTTACATATACGGGAATCGTCTCTAATCCGGGAGTAACCGTAATCACTTGGCCATTGCCTACATAGGCACCGGTATAGAAATCGTACCAGTTACCCTGCGGAAGAATCACCGTTCGCGATTTCTGCCCCGTAAACATGGGAGCCACCAGAAGATACTCTCCTGCCATATATTGGTCTTTCACCTCTTTGTTTACCGCCTCGAGATAGGGGTTGTCTTCTAAACTCCGGTTCACAACCTCTTCTGTGATCTTTGCCGTAAAACCGGGTTCCAGGTTCATGGCCCGGAAGGGAGGCATTCCCTCAAAATGATACCTGGCAAATGTAGAATACCAGTAGGGCATCATCTCCATCCGCAGCAGGGCGTACTCTTTTACACGCTCTGCCACTTCGGGAAACGACCACGGCTTTGTTCCGCTCGACCAGGCGTTGATCATGGCCATTGGCGAGAAAACAACCGACTGAAAGCGTCGCAACCACTCTTCGCCGGTTTTCGAGCTTCGCACTTCGGGTGTCCATAATACGCCGCAATAACCACTATTGATTAATGCGGTAATAAAATCTTCGTGGCTGTAATAGTCGTTGTAAATCACGTAAGGAAATGAATTGGCACCGGCATTCGAGGCTCTCACCAAACCAAAGGTTCTGGTATTGGTATCTTTATACAGGTCGGTGGTGATTTTTTGCACCCAGATACCGTAGGTCTGTCGCATCTGTTCGGCACTGATGCCCGAAGGGAAGGTGGCTACATCGGGCCACAGGTAGTAGTCGTAACCGTCTACCTCATCCACTTTGTACCCGCTCACCCCGATAGCCAGATGTTCTTTAGCCAGTTTCTCCTTCCATATTTTACGGGCCGGTTCCGATGCGAAGTCGGGCACAATTCCGTTCCACACCATATGCGATCCGCTGTAAGGATAGATATCCTTATAGATACCCGATTCGGGAGAGATATAGGGATTGGTCCATAAATTAATCCGAACGCCCTCGCCGGCCATCTCCTTTACAAAACCTGCGGGATCGGGGAATCGGCTCTTATCCCATTCGAAGGAGCAAGGATAGGCTTTGCTCTGCC
>JBFWIG010000052.1:0-10902 GCA_050256115.1 Bacteroidales bacterium
GCCTCCACGGCGAAGAACCCGGCTCGATAAAATCGTTAATACTTACGGCATCGGGAGGCCCTTTCCGTGCAAAAACAAGAGAGCAACTGCAACATGTTACCTGCGCCGAAGCCCTGGCGCATCCCAATTGGAATATGGGAGCTAAGGTAACCATCGACTCGGCCTCCCTTATGAATAAAGGGCTGGAGATGATAGAAGCCCGATGGCTCTTCGACATAGCCCCCGAAAAGATTCGGGTTGTGATTCACCCGCAATCCATTATCCATTCGATGGTTGAATTCCACGACGGCTCTATTAAGGCCCAAATGGGGCCTCCCGATATGCGCTTTCCTATCCTTCATGCCTTCAGCTACCCGAACAGGCCTAAGGTAGAACTACCATCCATTGACTTCAGCGCTTGTGCGCCCCTCACCTTCGAGATGCCCGACAGGGAAAGGTTTCCCAACCTTCGGCTGGCCGAAGAGGCCCTTGAACGAGGAGGAAATTGCCCCTGCGCACTCAATTCGGCCAACGAAACCGTGGTCCGGGCCTTTCTGGAGGGGAAAATCGGCTTTCTGCAAATGCCAGAACTCATCCGAAAGGTGATGGATCAACTTTCCTTTATATCTTCGCCCTCCCTTACCGATTACGAAGCTACACATATTGAGGCCGGACGCATGGCAGAATTGTTCCTAAAAAGCCCGGTTCTATAACTTATCAGCATAAATATCGCCCTACATGGAAATCTTTGTAAAAATTGTTCAGTTTGTACTTAGCCTCTCTATTCTCATCGTGGCACACGAGTTTGGCCATTTCTTTTTTGCCAAACTCTTTAAAACCCGGGTCGAAAAGTTCTACCTCTTTTTCGACCCCTGGTTTTCGCTGTTTAAATACAAAAAGGGCGATACCGAATATGGTGTAGGTTGGATTCCTCTGGGGGGATACGTGAAAATCTCCGGAATGATAGATGAATCGATGGACAAGGAGCAGATGAGTCAGCCCCCGCAACCTTGGGAATTTCGGTCGAAAAGTGTGTGGCAACGATTCTGGATAATGTTTGCCGGAGTATTTGTAAACTTTCTGCTGGCCCTCTTTCTCTACGTGGTGATACTCTTTAATTGGGGAGAGTCGTATCTCCCTGCCAACGAACTCAAATATGGCATTGCGGCCGATTCGCTGGCTCTCTATGCCGGACTTCAGGATGGCGATCAGATTCTCTCTATCGATAATGTTACGGTTGAGCGCTTCAACGCTATTGCCACCACCCTGCTGCTGGAAGAGGCCAAAACCATTCAGATTCTCCGGAACGGAAACCGTCAGGAGATAGAACTCCCGGCCGACTTTGTAGCCCGCCTGATTCAGGCCAAAGGCTTTATCTCTCCCCGGATCCCTTTTCAGATTGAAGAGGTGGTTAAAGATTCACCGGCCGAAAAGGCCGGGCTGAAGCCCGGCGACCGCATCATTGGTGTCGATGGCATTCCGGCTCTCTTCTCGCACGAAGTGCTTAGAGCCTTTGCCCGATTGAAAGGCCAGGCTGCCCAATTGAGCGTGGTGAGAGGAACCGATACCCTTTCGCTGGCAGCCACCCTTACTCCCGAAGGGCAGATTGGGGTAATTCGCGACGTGAAGTCGTTTTTTACCTACAAAACGGTTGAATACGGTATTCTGGAATCGATCCCTGCCGGCATTGAAAGGGGAATTTCCACCGCCTCAAACTACCTCAAACAGTTTAAACTCTTCTTTCAGCCCAAAACCAAAGCCTATGAATCGCTGGGCGGATTCATCACCATCGGAAGCATCTTCCCGGCCGAGTGGAACTGGGAGGCCTTCTGGAGCATGACTGCCTTTCTCTCTATTATTCTGGCTATTATGAACATATTACCCATACCTGCTCTCGACGGAGGACATCTTATGTTCCTCTTCTTCGAAATTATTACCGGCCGAAAACCGAGCGATAAGGTGATGGAATATGCGCAGATTACGGGGATGATTATTCTCTTTGCTTTGCTTATCTTCGCCAATGGAAACGACGTCCTTAAACTATTCCGCTAACTCTGTTTTTTTTATACGTTTGTACTCTCACATCCAAAATTTCATAAAATGAATTTTTCTGCTGTATTGCTTGGCATTGTCGGCCCCTGGCAGGCCGTAATCATTATCATTGCGCTGTTGCTGCTCTTTGGAGGGAAAAAAATTCCCGAATTAATGAAGGGTCTGGGTCAGGGCATCAAAGAGTTCAAAAACGCGTCGAAGAATCCCGAAGGAGAGGCGAACAGCGACAAAAGCCTGGAATCGGACAAAAAGGAGTAACCATTCTCCGCCGAAGAAGCCTATGATACGGATTAAACAACTACTTACCGGCATCTTTCTCATCCTTGCAGGATGGGGGTGCAGTAACTCTTCTCCGGGCTCGTTACCCACAGTTTCGGGCAGGGCAGCCGAGGTGCTGGTTGTGTGCGATGAACCCTTGTGGCGGGGCATCGTAGGAGATTCCGTTCAAGCCATTCTGAACACCTTCATCGAGGGGCTTCCCCAACCGGAAGCTGCCTTCGATCCGGTGCACAGAACCGTCGAAGGATTCAGAGGCTCCTATTATCAGCACCGAAACATCCTGATTGTAAAGATCGACTCGGCTGCAAGCAACGATATCCGCGTTCGGAGAGATGTTTGGGCCAAGCCCCAGATAGTGCTCCAGGCGTCGGCAAAAAGCACTGAAGAGATGCTGCAACTTCTCGGAACTCAGGCTGAGTCGGTACTCGATCTGCTGGAAGAGAGCGAAAAGTCGCGAATGGCCACTATTTACAAGAAGCTTAAAGATCAGAAAGTTGCCGGCGAGCTCCTGTCGCAATTCAACATTTCGCTCGATATTCCGGGGGGATTTGTGCTCGATTCCCGCAACAAAGGATTTGCCTGGCTTACTTCTAAAGGTCGGAAAGTCACGATGCATCTGCTCATCTGGGAGTATCCCTATACCGACGAGTTGCAACTCTCGCCCGGTATGCTCATAGCCAAACGGAATGAGGTGGCAAAGCAAAATGTTCCGGGTCCCAACAAAGACTCTTACATGACCACCGAACTCACCCACTATCTTCCCATATTCAGGGAGGAGACGGTGAACAATCGCTATTTTGCTACCATCCGGGGGCTGTGGAAAATGGAGAACTACATCATGGGAGGCCCCTTTGTACAGCTCTCAACGGTAGATACCCGCCGAAACCGGATTGTAACGGTAGAGGGGTTTGTATTTGCCCCCTCCGAAGAGAAGCGAAATTATGTCCGTCAACTTGAGGCTATCCTCTACTCGCTTTCGTTTCCCGACAAATCGGAGCAAGCGGCCGCCGATAGTGCTGTTACAGAGGAGTAACTTTCGCCATCCGGATTATCGGGCAAACGCCAATCGACAGGTTTAATGCCGTGAGCCACCAGATAGCGGTTTGCCGCTGAGAAGTGGCCGCACCCCAGAAACCCCTGGTATGCCGATAAGGGAGAGGGGTGGGCTGCCGTAAGCACACAATGTTTGGCCGAATCTATCAGCGACACCTTTGCCCGTGCATAACGCCCCCATAGCATAAATACCAGATGCGATTGCCGCTGCGAAAGGGTAGAAATCACCTGATCGGTAAACTGTTCCCACCCCATCTTCTGATGCGATCCGGCACTCGCCGCCCTGACAGTTAGCGTAGCGTTCAGCAAAAAGACCCCCTGTTGTGCCCAGGCAGTGAGATTGCCGTGCGAAGGCAGAGGATAGCCCAGATCAGATTCCAACTCTTTATAGATGTTCTTCAACGAAGGAGGAGGCGGAACCCCCGGAGGCACCGAAAAGCAGAGACCGTGTGCCTGGCCGGGGCCATGGTAGGGATCCTGCCCCAGAATCACCACTTTCACCTTAGGGAGTGGCGTGAGATTGAAGGCGTTAAAGATCAGATTCCCGGGGGGATAAACCGTATGCCGGCTCTTCTCCTCTACCAAAAAGGCCTTTAACCGGGCAAAATAGGGGGCCGAAAATTCTTCTGATAAGGCCTCTTTCCAGGCAGCCTCAATTCGGGGGTTCACTGCATCCATACACTTCAAGTTCTACTCTCTCGTGCGAATGTAACGGTTTTCGAAAAAACTTTGCTACGTTTGTACCCGATTTTAGCGAGACAACAGGCCGTATATCGGTTCTCCGTGTGCTTGAAAACCACGTAAAAAACAAGTCTATGACCCCTTCATCCTGCATGGTGCTGCTCTCGGGCGGCCAGGACTCCTCCACCTGCCTCTACTGGGCCAAAAGAGCGTTCAAACAGGTGCATGCCATCACCTTTCGCTACGGGCAACGACATGCCCACGAAACCGAGATTGCCATCCGGATGGCAAACATTGCCGAAGTTGCTGTTACCGTTAAGGAGCTCTCCCCCATCTTTGCTGATTCACAAAATGCGCTGACCCAAACCCATATCGATATTCAGGAGAGTACAAACGGGACTCTCCCCAACACCTTTGTGCCGGGCAGAAATCTGCTCTTCCTTACCATTGCGGCAATGGCCGCCTACGAAAAAGGGATTCACAATCTGGTTATCGGCGTATCGCAAACCGATTACAGCGGCTACCCCGATTGCCGTGAGCCCTTTATTCGGTCGGCAGAGGAGAGCCTTAGCCGGGCTATGGAATACCCCTTTACCATTCACACCCCGCTCATGTGGCTCGATAAAGAGAAAACCTGGGCACTGGCCGATGAACTGGGCGTATTCGACCTGATCCGACAGGAGACCCTCACCTGTTATAACGGAATACCTGCCGAAGGGTGTGGCCACTGTCCTGCCTGCAAACTCCGCAAACAGGGGCTCGAACACTATCTGCGCAACAGAAGTCAGGCTACCCCCAACACCGCAATACTCACCCGAACCTGAGGAATAGAGAGCAGTTGCTGCGCGCATGCCTCGAGTGTGGCTCCGGTAGTAATCACATCGTCTACCAACAACAGATGATTTCCTTCGGCACGTTGGCTATCCTGTAAAGAGAAACTTCCCTCCACATTTTCCCATCGCTCATAGCGATGACGGTGGGTCTGCGTTGCGTGCCCGACAGGCCGGATCAACAGATCCGAAAGTACCGGAATACCCATTACACTACTCATTCCCAATGCAATCTGTTCGCTTTGGTTGTAGCCCCTGCTCCGAGATTTCTTTTTGTGCAGAGGTACAGGCACCAGATAATCGCACGCCCAAAAGGGCGATCCGGCCAGATCGCGGGCAAACGCCCTTCCCAGCGCCACCCCCAACATGGGGTTATCGGCATATTTTAGCGTATGAACCAAATCTCGAAAAAGACTCTCCTTCTGAAACAGACACCAGGCGGTGGCCTGCTCAAGCCGAACGCGGCCCCAAAAGAGCGAAGCCACCGGATTATCGGGCCAGTTGTGAAAGTGGGTACGCGGGAGGCGGTTGGTACAATTCATACAGAGAAAGGATTCGCCCGAGATCAACATCGAGCCACACCCCGCGCATAGTGCAGGGAAAAAGAGCTGAAGCAGATCGCAGAGTGGTGCAATCGCCTTTTTCATGGACTAAAACCCCTTTCGGTTATAGAGGGTGTATCCTACAGAAAAAAGGAGTGCCAAACGCTGCGGGCCCTTCTCATAATAGTTGAGAGAGAGAGTAACCGGACCCACCGGCGAGGCAAACGAAAGGGCGGAATAACCCATAAACACCGGATCGGGCCAACGGTTACCCCATTCCAGCCGGTTCTCAACACCGGGATGGGGTGCCCTTACCGGCTGAAAATAGTAAGCACCCGCCCTGAACGACAGATAGTCGTTGAACTTCCAAACCGGGATCACCCCGACCGCCATCCAACTATGGCTCCGGTAGTGCTCAAGGAGAAGAAGAGAACTGTGCGCTGAGGGATTGAAAGCAGGTAACACACCAAGGGCCGAATAGTACGACAAGAAGCGACTTTTAACCGACCAGGCACCTTCAACATGGGTTCCCAACACAAAGTGGTTAGACATTTTGGCATACAGCTCCTGCTTAAACTTCAGCACCGGACGCGAAAGAGAGAGAGCTGAATGTTCGGGAAACTGCGTTCCGCCCTTGTAGCGCTCTTTCCCGCCAATCATATAGATTTGGGCCATTTGATGACGCCCCCGGGTGGCATAGTGCGGAAAATTGAGGGTATTTTTCTCGAAACCGGCCGAGAAGGTAACATAGTTAAGTTGATACTTCTCGAATCCCGATACCGTATCGGTAAAGAGCGACGACTCTACCCGGGTAGTAAGCTGACCCAGTGTAGAGCCCAACTTGAAGGAGCCGTTACGGAGAAAAGGGAATCCCACCTTCAACCCCACATGCCCGTCATCTTCGCGACGATTATGAAGCCCCATATCGCGAAAAACCGATTGGTTACCGGAGGTAAAATAGTCGCGACGGGTAAATGCCCCCCACGCTTCGTAGAAAACAGGATGCCGGAAAGGGTAATCCTGCCGGATAGAAAATTGAAGGGAATTATAGATTCGTCCAATAAAAAAATCACCGTTTATGCGGGTGGCGGCTGCGCCCCAGCCCCTTAACTCGGCACCCAGATAACCCTGATTGGCCAACGAAGAGGCAATGTTCCCTCCCACGCTTACACGAGCCACATGACCGCGGTTTGCCCTGATCTGCACATCGAAAGTGCGGTGAACCGAATCGAAAACAGCCACAGGGTAACAGGTACTCACATTCCCGGTTCCGATAAGCTTAAAATACTTCTCTTTTAACTGGTTATAAGTAAGATTTTTACGATCATTATCACTAATGGTCTTCTCTACAAAGGCACTCTGCCTGGGCAACAGATTCCCCTCCGTTACCCGTACACTCCGAAAAGTAAGGGGCGGTAGTTCGGCTCTGAAGAGAATTCGGCCACGATTCACATTGTAGAGCACTCTCCGGGAGGGTACCCTCGAACGGATGGAATCGATCATCTGCATGGTTACATCGTACCCCCTTTTATAGATTTCGCGTGCCCTGGTAAAATCCATAATGCCCACATCGGCAAGTGATGTAGAGATCAGAATGCCTTTTTCAGAGGGTACTGCATAGAGCGTTTCGCGCATAATCATATTTTCGAGCGCAGCAATGATGTCGTCCTCGCCGGCTCTGGGAGCCTTCCCTGCGCAGTTGCTCCCGATAATAAAGTGGGGCGAAAAATCCTCTTCCATCACCCCCACAGGAAAATTATCATAGATACCCCCGTCGAAAAGGAGCATAGAATCTACAACAAGAGGCTTAAAATAGGCCGGGTAGCTCATGGAGGCCCTCACTGCCGTGCCCAGATCGCCGCGGCGGAAAACAGTAGCTCTTGCCCCGTTAATGTCGGAAGCAACACAACGAAAAGGAACAAAGAGGCTGTCGAAATTGGAACCGGCCTTTGCCGTGGAGGTGGCAAAAATCCGGATCAGCGCCATATCCATGGGATAGGTGGAAACCAGGTGGTTGGGAAGCATGGGCCTAAGCCTGGCACTGTCGGCCGAAAAGCGAACCGAAAGAAAGCTGGGGCGGGCATCCTGACGGTAGGCAAAAAAACCGTACTCCTCTTCGACGTCGCCCTTAGACCAACGCATAAAATCGGGCGAAGTGATCAGCTCCAGCATGTCGGCCGGCGAATACCCGATGGCATACAGCGCCCCCACGATGGCACCCATAGAGGTGCCGGCAATGTAATCGATAGGAATATTATTCTCTTCGAGTGCCTGAATAACCCCAATGTGCGCAATCCCCTTTGCTCCCCCGCCACTCAGTACCAAACCCACCTTCTCCTGGGCTCGGAGAGAAACAGAAAGGGAGAAGAGCAGCATGAGGATCAGGATGGAAACTCTGAAAAACAGCTCTTTACCCGAATTACACATCACACACCGAAGGCGATTCATAGTACAAATATTTGTGTTGCAAGATAACAAGAAAATCAGCTCTATCGAGTATAATCTGCGGGTAAGCCTTATGCGGCCCATCCGAAAAGGGCACATTGGCTGCACCCCGAAACGAATAAATTTTATAGGTTTGTACCCGGATGCCCTTCTTAGGGTTGCTTAGCGCTAAGTGCCGGGGAGCCGGGGCTCTTCAACAGGAGAATTAATTGACTTATACAGCATGAACGAGTACGCAAAGAGTGCCATTGCCTATCTGAAACAGCTCATCGCGATTCCCTCGGTAAGTCGCGAAGAGGATAAAACCGCCCATCTGCTTGCGGAGATACTGCAAAAGAACGGATGCAAGGTATCGCGTAAGGGCAACAATGTGTGGACAGAGCATATCATCGACCCTGCACTCCCCACCCTCCTGCTCAATTCGCACCACGATACGGTAAAACCCACCTCGTCGTGGAGCCGCGATCCCTTTACGCCGGTGGTTGAGGAGAACCGCCTTTATGGACTGGGAAGCAACGATGCCGGTGCCTCTTTGGTATCGCTTCTGATGGTGTTTCTCCATTTTGCAAAGCAAAACAAGGGCAATTTTAACCTTATCTATGCCGCCACAGCCGAGGAAGAGGTAACCGGGAAGGGAGGTATCTCTCTGATCATAGATCAATTGCCTCACCTCGATCTGGCCATTGTGGGCGAACCCACCCAAATGCGTATGGCGGTGGCCGAAAAGGGGCTGATGGTACTCGATTGTGTGACCCGTGGCCAGAGCGGACACGCTGCCCGCGAAGAGGGTATCAACGCACTCTACCTGGCGCTCGAAGATATAGCCTGGTTCCGGAGCTTCCGCTTTCCTAAGGCGTCGGAGCTGCTCGGGGCGGTAAAGATGTCGGTAACTATCATCCAGGCCGGCTATCAGCACAACATTGTGCCCGACACCTGCAATTTTGTGGTAGATGTGCGAACCAACGAATTTTACCAAAACAGCGAAGCACTCCAGATTATACGCGCAGCCATGAAACATACAGAGGTTACCCCGCGCTCCACACACATCAACTCCTCGCGCATCGACACGAGCCATCCCATCGTGCAAAAGGCACTGGCCATGGGAACCGAAATTTTTGGTTCGCCCACCACCTCCGACCAGGCCCGAATTCCCTACACCTCGCTGAAGATGGGGCCCGGCAATTCGGCCCGCTCGCACACGGCCGACGAGTATATCGGTTTGCAGGAGATTGAAGAGGGGATTGCAGGCTATATCGCACTTCTCGACAACCTGGATATCAGGAGTGCCCGCTAAGGCTTGATTCTGTCGGGATTCTGTTTGAGAAACGAACTCCACGAACCACCCGTGCCCTTTGACGCACTCCTCCGGGTGGCCGGCGAAGCCTGATTGGTTTGCGGCGCAGCAACCGGGCGTTGAAACGCGTGGCAAACCGCCGCAGCCAGACCATCGGTGGCATCCAGATTCTTGGGAATCTCAGGAAAGTGCAGCAATTGTTGCAATACCCCGGCCACCTGCTCCTTCGAGGCCGCTCCCCTTCCGGTGATCGACATCTTGATCTTTCGGGGGGCATACTCAAAAATAGGCATCGACCGGCTCAATGCCGCTGCAATGGCAGCACCCTGCGCTCTGCCCAACTTGAGCATCGACTGCACATTCTTTCCCTGAAAAGGCGACTCAATGGCCAACTCGTCGGGATGATACTCATCGATAAGGGCAAGGGTTCGGTCGAAAATCTTCTGAATACGCACATAGTGATCTTCGTAGCGATTCAACGCCAACTCACCCAAAACAATCAACTCTGTTCGATTGCCTTTCTGGCGAATAATGCCATACCCCATCACGGTAGTGCCCGGGTCGATACCCAGAATGATCTTTTCCCCACTCATTGCATTCTAATTCCTTGCGGTGCTTTTGGACAATTTGGAGGGGGTGCGTAGATGGTTCCAAAGGAAAAAAGCGCATCTCGAAAACAGTAGCCATATTCATATACACATACCTCGAAATCCTGACACGCCTCACAAACCGTACCCAGGAACTTTGCCTTGTCGGGATAAATCATCCGGTTAAGCCTGTCCGAATTCCACAACTCCAGCAAAGATTGCTGTTTTAAATCTCCTGCAATATACTCATCTTCCACGGGCATTTGCTCACAAAGCGTAACCTTACCTGTGGGAGTAATCACAATACTCGATCGTCCGCCCGAACATTTTGCTCTACCATCCCACTTTGTAGGAATGGCAGTATCTCTATTTTTCGAATAATCTCTCTGGGCAAGATTGCAGCTGATATCAGCACATCGTAAAGTGCTTTTCAAGGCACCCACATTTCGATTAACCCATTCCATCTGCTCTTCAGAAAGAAAGAAATTATCATTGTGGCGATAATGTGAACGACCATAGGCAGCAATACTAATCTTCTTCACCCCCAAACTATCCAGCTTTTTCACCAATCCTACAACCTCTCGAAAATTAACAGGCGTAAGAACACAATTGGCCCTGACCTGCAATCCGACTTCAACCATATTAACGATAGATGAAAATGTCCGGGTTGCATAGTTGTGTACCCCCACCATCTTAAAGGCTGTCGCATCGGTATAAGCGTCGATGCTCACCTGATTCCAGGCTCTGGACATTCCAATATCGGCCATCGTTTTTGCCAAAGACTTTGAAATAAACAACTTTGATGGCAACACAAAATAGAAATCATGCTCAAGCAGGCATTTCAAAAGTGGAATAATCTGACTATAGGTAAGCGGATCGCCACCTGACAGCACCGCAAGAGAGATGCCCAACGCATGCGCCTCGAAAATCAACTCTTTCCATCGATCGAACGAGAGAAGCTCCTCCTTTTTAAGTGGCTTCCTCTCAGCATAACAATAGACACAATCCGTTACACATTGATTTTCGGGTAGGATGGTCAAGTTTAACGGATAGAGAGGCAAGCCTGATGCTAAACGATTATATTGATCTGTAGTGTAGCGACTTAGCTCCTCAATCGCCGATTGCATAGTATAGGTAACCGACACCGAAAAAGGAACAGG
>JBFWIG010000053.1:0-10705 GCA_050256115.1 Bacteroidales bacterium
TATGTTGGGTTCGGCCGAAAAGATCCAGGTTAGCAAAGACAATACGGTTATCGTGAACGGAAGTGGTGCCAAGGCCAATATCGATGCCCGCATTGCCCAGATTCGCGCTCAGATGGAAAACACCACATCCGATTACGACAAAGAGAAACTGCAGGAGCGTCTTGCCAAACTGGCCGGCGGTGTTGCTGTTCTGCATATCGGAGCTGCCACTGAGGTAGAAATGAAAGAGAAGAAAGATCGCGTAAACGATGCACTCAGCGCAACCCGTGCTGCAATCGAAGAGGGAATTATCCCCGGCGGTGGCGTTGCTTACATCCGCGCTATCAGCAAGTTGGATAAGCTCAAAGGCGACAACGACGACGAAACCACCGGTATTGCCATCGTGCGCCGTGCCCTTGAAGAGCCCCTCCGTCAGATTGTATTCAACGCCGGAGGCGATGGCTCTGTTGTAGTACAAAAAGTTAAAGAGAGCAAAGGCGCCATGGGATACAATGCCCGCAGTGATCGTTACGAAAATCTGATCGAAGCAGGTGTTATTGATCCTACCAAGGTGGCTCGTGTTGCGCTGGAAAATGCATCCTCGATTGCCGGGATGTTCCTGACAACCGAATGTGTAATTGCAGACAAAGAGGATCCCAATGCCGCACATGCACCGCAGGGAAACCCCGGAATGGGCGGAATGGGCGGAATGGGCGGAATGATGTAATGCTGTAATTCCAGGATTGATTGTTTTTAGGCTGCCTCCTTATGGGGGCAGCCTTTTTTTCTGCCGCTCTCCCCACATCTCCTCTCTGCTCGGAATCACAAATAATATCTTTACTTTTGCCACTACCTCAGAAGTAATCGATTTATGCAATATACCTGGCTAGACGCTATAGAATATCCCGACGATCTGCGAAAGCTCCCCACCGAGTCGCTTCCCATGGTGTGTCAGGACCTTAGGCAGTTTATCATAGATGCCACGAGCAAAAATTCGGGCCATCTTGGCGCCAACCTGGGCGTGGTAGAGCTGACGGTTGCCCTGCACTATGTATTTAATACGCCCTACGACGAAATTGTCTGGGATGTGGGACATCAGGCCTACGGCCACAAAATTCTCACCGGCCGGAAAAGCCGATTCCACACAAACCGGAAAAAAGGGGGCATCAGCGGCTTCCCCTCCATAAAAGAGAGCCCCTATGACGCGTTCGGTGTGGGTCACTCCTCCACATCGGTTTCGGCAGCGCTTGGGCTGGCAAAAGCGGCACTCCTTAAGGGCGAACAGAACCGGCAAATCGTGGCCGTTATGGGCGATGGATCTCTCACGGGGGGCATGATTTTCGAAGCCCTGAATAATGCCGCATCGAGCAAGACCAACCTCCTGATTATCCTAAACGACAATGAGATGGCAATCGACCCTAATGTTGGGGGAATGAGAGCCTATCTTACCCATTTTTCTACATCGCGCACCTATAATCGGATGAAGGCCGATGTTTGGAATTCGCTCAGATATGCCAGAGGGCTGCGGAAATGGCTTCAGAAACTGGAAAACGCGGCAAAATCGGTACTCTACCGTCAGGGCAATCTCTTCGAAGCCTTAGGGATACGCTATTTCGGGCCTATCGACGGACATGATGTAGTGGCGCTTACCCGGATTCTACACAACATCAAAAATATACCGGGCCCCAAACTGCTCCATATCCGAACCATGAAAGGGAAAGGGTATAAGTTTGCCGAAGACCAACAGATAAAATTCCACGCACCCGGACTTTTCGACAAAAGTACAGGGAAGGCGGTTGAGTGTTGCGGCAATGGCGATACTATTGCCATGCAGGATATTTTTGGCCGGACGCTTTGCGAACTGGCCCGTACCAACGAAAAGATTTTGGCCATCACTCCGGCAATGGGAACCGGTTCGGGGCTGACCCGCTTTAAGGAGCGTTTCCCCGACCGCTTCTTCGATGTGGGTATTGCCGAACCCCATGCTGTGACCTTTGCTGCAGGGCTGGCAGCGCGAGGGCTTACCCCCTTCTGTTGTATCTACTCCTCCTTCCTGCAGCGCTCGTACGATCAGGTAATCCATGATGTGGCCCTGCAGAACCTGCCGGTTATTCTCTGTGTAGACCGGGCCGGTCTGGTGGGCGAAGATGGCTCTACCCATCAGGGAGCATTCGATCTGGCAGCGTTTCGTTGTATTCCTCAGCTAACGATTGCGGCTCCCATGGATGCTTCCGAATTGCGGAACATGATCTACACCGCCCAACTCCGGCCCAACGGCCCCTTTCTGATTCGCTACCCCAAAGCCAAATCGCAAAAATGCGTCTGTGAGGAGCCTTTCGAAGAGATTGCCGTGGGGAAAGGCAGAAAACTGGCCGATGGCGGAGAGGTGGCCTTTGTTACGCTGGGACAGGCCGGCATACAGGCTGCAGCGGCTATCAGGATCTTAGCTGAGAAAGGTATCCGGGCAGCTCACTATGATATGCGCTTCCTGAAACCGCTTCATTTAGAAATGGTACAGCAGATTTGCACAAACCACTCGCTGATTGCAGCGGTAGAAGAGGGGGCTATAATGGGCGGCTTTGCCAGTGCTTTTGTCGAAGCGATGCACAAACTCGATTGCGTGGTTAAGATCAAATCGTTTGGGATACCCGATCAATTCATTGCCCATGCCACACAACAGGAGCAGCTCGAAGCGTGCGGACTCGACGGACAGTCGCTTGCATCGGCCGTCGAAGGGTGGGTAAAGAGCCAACTATAGTGCCACAACAGGGGTGAACAGAACCGAAAAGTCGAGAGCCATTGTGCTTCACCATATCAAATATGGCGATACCAGCCTCATTGTGCATCTCTACACAGAGGCCTTCGGCAGATGCAGCCTGATGGTTAAGGGGGCCTACAGTAAAAAATCGTCAACCCCTGCCAAATGGTTTCAACCCCTATTCCTTTTAGAGGGAGAGATCTCGTTCCGGGTACAACGCCAACTGCAAATGGCCCGCCACCTGCAGCTTGATCCGCCACTGTACCAGTTGGGAGGCCATCCGGCCAAAAGCGGCATCACCCTCTTTTTAGGGGAGTTTCTCTCGAAGGTACTGCGCGAAGAGGAGGGCAATCCCCCGCTCTTCGGCTTTCTGCACAACGCCATCCGTATGCTCGATGCCTCCGAATCGGGTTACGCCAATTTCCACCTTTTGGCGTTGATTCACCTGACCAGGTACCTTGGTTTTTTCCCGCAGAACGATTACTCCCCCGATAAGTGCTGGTTCGATCTGGAGAGGGCACACTTCACAAACCTCCCCTCCCAGCAAAATCTGGGAGGCGAAGCGAGTGCACAACTGAGCCGCATGATGGAGGCCGGTCTGATGGAGATGGATCAGTTTGAGCTATCTTCAGAGCGCAGGAACCAGATTCTCGACGCACTGATTACCTTCTATTCGATCCATCACGGAGGAACCTCCCACCTTAAATCACTCTCGGTGGTGAGGAGCCTCTTCTAAATGAGGCGTAGTAACAACTCTGCCGTCAGACTCCCCGGGTAAGGGGTACTCTCGTGAGCGCCTCTGTAAGAAACGCCCAATAAAGCGCTACCGAGCCAATATGAACCTTCTCGTCGGGCGAATGGGGATGACGAATAGTAGGGCCAAAAGAGATCATATCCATGTCGGAATAGATTCCGCCGATAATTCCGCACTCCAGGCCGGCATGAACAATCTTTACTTCGCTCTCTTTCCCGAACTTTGTGCGGTACGCCTCCTGCATGGTCTTGAGAATGGGCGAATCAAAATCGGGAGCCCAACCCGGGTAGTCGCCGGTATGCTCAACCGAGGCCCCAATCAATTCGAAAGTGCTGGTAAAGGCGTTAGCCGCATCCTGACGGGCAGAATCGACCGAGCTGCGCAACAGACACATAATCAAAGCCTGACCATCGGCCACCCGGATAATCGAGAGATTCGAGGAGGTCTCAACCACCCCGGTACCGGGAATCATCCGGAAGGCGCCATTGGGCAGAGCGTAGAGCGCGTTCAGCAAGAGCCCCTCCGAGGCTTTATCCATAACCACTTCGAGCGGCAGGATGGCCTCTGCCTTGAAAGAGATGTTGGCTTCAACCCTGGCATATTCGGTATTCCACATAGACTCATACTCCTGAACCATAGCAAGGAAGGCCTCTTCGTGTTCTGCAGGAACAGTTACATGGGCTACCGCCTCACGAGGGATGGCATTGCGCATATTCCCCCCGTGAAACTGCGAAAGGCAAAGATCAAATTGACGTACTGCCTCCCACAGGAAACGCACCATCAGTTTGTTAGAGTTGGCTCTGCCCAAATGAATTTCAAGGCCCGAATGACCTCCTTTCAGACCGGAGAGTAATAATCGATAGCTTTTCGAACCGGAGGGAGCAGGATCGGAGCTGTACTCTAACAAAGCATTAGAGTTTCTGCCACCGGCACAACCTATGAAAAGTTCGCCTTCATCTTCCGAATCCATATTGATCAGAATCCGGCTTTGGAGCCAGTTGGCCGACAAATTATTGGCACCTGTCATTCCCGTCTCCTCATCGATGGTAATTAACACCTCGAGCGGGCCGTGTTCCAGCTCGGTAGAGGCAAGCACGGCCAATGCAGCAGCCACCCCTATACCGTTATCGGCACCGAGCGTAGTGCCCGTAGCCTTTACCCAATCGCCATCCACAACAGGCCGAATGGGATCGGTTAAAAAATCGTGAACAGTGTCGGCATTCTTTTGGGGAACCATATCGATATGGGCCTGTAAAGCCACCGACGCCCGGTTTTCAAATCCCGGTGTTGCCGGCTTGCGGATAAGCACGTTACCTACTGAGTCGGTTTCGCACCAAAGACCCGATTTTTTGGCAAACTCAACGAGATACACAACCGCTTTCTCCTCGTGTTTCGAGGGATGCGGGATATCGCAAATATCGGCAAAGAAGCCCCATAACAATTTGGGTTCGAGTGTTCTGATCTGTGACATATCCGGGATTTTAGGAGAAAAAAATAGGAAATAGCTTCATGTGGTGAAGTTACACCTCTACACCCGTATTACAAAACGCTGACCCGATTTTTCGGGGAACTTTTCGGGGAGGCCTCCTAACGAGTCACCACCTTAGACCACCATTGATAACGGCGAAGCATCTTTTCATCGAAAGGCGCATCCTGCTTAACCACCCTGAACCCCACTGTACCCAAACGCAACGGATCTATCAGAAAGTGACGGGCCCATACGTGCGAGACGCCAACGAATGAGTCCCAGGCTCCTCCACGCAGCACTTTGAATACGCCCATTCGCGGACCGGAAGGATTGTTGCGTTCAAGCCGCTGATAATAGTTGCGGCGGTAATAATCCATACACCACTCCCACGCGTTACCCGTCATATCGTAAATACCCAGTTTATTGGGCATACTGGTACCCACTTCATGCGCCATATAGTTGGAGTTGCTCCAAACCCAGCCCACCTCCTCGATATTATCCGAACCACTAAAAAGGAGCGAATCGCTACCGGCACGGGCCGCAAACTCCCACTCTGCCTCTGTAGGCAAACGCCAGGCCTCTCCCGTCTTTTCGCCTAACCAAAGGGCATAGGCAAGTGCTCCCTCCCAGGTAACAAACAGTGCAGGATGATTATCGTAACAGATCTCCACCTTAAATTGGGTGCCATCATGGTAAATCCGACAGCTCTCGCGGCCGGTCTGCCCGTAAAGTTGAATCCAATGATCGAGCGAAGAGACTTTGCTGCCCCAGTCGTTCAGAAAGGCGCAATACTGGGCATTAGTCACCTCGTACACTCCCATATGGTAGCTGGAGACTTCTACCTCATGAGCAGGGGCCTCCGATCTCTCCGCACTATTGCGTCCCATCATAAAAAGCCCCCCTTCAACCCTTACAATTTCGGGAATAAGCTCCTGACCGGTTGCCTGATAGGAGATGGTTTTCTGCAGCTCTGCCATCTTCTTTTTGGCCGGCACAAATTCCAACGCAGCAGATTTACAAAGCCATTGCATAGCATCCTGACTACTCTGCTCCACACCTCGCCCATCGGCATACAGTAAAGCCAATTCATACTGCGCGGCAGCTACACTTCTGAGGGCTGCCTGCCGATACCAACGAACGGCTTCGGCAGGATCTGAGGCAGTTCCAATGCCCTTATCATAAAAATAGCCCAAAAACCATTGGGCATCGGGATAACCCTTTTCTGCCATGAGCAGGGTGATGGTAAAGAGATTCCCTGCATCCGGGAGTGTTCGCTTCAGCTCGTAAAGCACCCAACCCAGTTTTAAGGCTGCAATTTCATCGCCGTGATCAACGGCTTTGGCATATTCGGTGCAGGCCTGATCAAACTGACCCGCAGAAAAACTACGATCGCCCATTTTCCGCCACTCCGACGAGGATTGCGCTGCCGCAGAAGCGAGAAGCAGAAAGGCGGCTGCGGTCAAAAACAGAAAGGATAGTACACTTTTCATACGACTTCGGATTGTGTGAAACAATAAAAAAAGATGGGATTCCCCCAAAAAACCCCGATAAATATACGCCATTTTACAGGGAATAGATGAAAAAGCCACCAATTATGCTGCAACAGATTCGGAATAGTTACGATTTTTTGCCAACTTTGCGCGCTTACAAAGATTTTGTATAAATCCTTAAATTTCAGCTATATGATTTATTCTCACGAAGTACAACACATGTGTGTTGTAAAGCAAGGCCCCAATCATGGGCCGGCACCCATCCCCGAAGAGGGTAAATGGGTAAAAGCCAAAGAGGTGAAGGACATTTCGGGTCTTACCCACGGGGTAGGCTGGTGTGCTCCGCAACAGGGTGCTTGCAAACTGACACTGAATGTTAAAGAGGGGATCATCCAAGAGGCTCTGGTCGAAACCATTGGTTGCTCGGGGATGACCCACTCGGCCGCCATGGCATCGGAGATTCTTCCCGGCAAAACCCTTTTAGAAGCACTGAACACCGACCTTGTGTGCGATGCCATTAACACGGCAATGCGCGAACTCTTCCTGCAGATTGTCTATGGCCGGACGCAGAGTGCCTTCTCGGAAGGAGGACTCCCGATTGGCGCCGGACTCGAAGATTTGGGCAAAGGACTTCGCAGCCAAGTGGGTACCATGTTTGGCACCCTCGAAAAAGGGCCCCGCTATCTGGAGATGGCCGAAGGGTACTGCTCCCGTCTTGCACTGGATGAGGGTGGAGAGATTATCGGATACGAATTCTTCCACCTCGGTAAGTTCATGGATATGATTAAGAAGGGCATCGATGCTAACGAGGCACTTGAAAAATCGAAAGGCACATACGGCCGTTTCCAGGAGGCCGCTAAATACATTGATCCCCGTCACGAATAATTCAGGAGATATAGATTATGGCATTATTTGAAAGCTACGACCGTCGTATTGATCAGATCAACACGGTTTTAAACAAATATGGTATCAATAACCTCGATGAGGCTAAGTCCATTTGCGAGGAGAAGGGCATCGATCCTTATAAAATTTGCGAAGAGACGCAACCCATCTGTTTTGAAAACGCCAAGTGGGCTTACGTTGCCGGTGCGGCCATTGCCTATAAGAAAGGGGTAAAAAATGCAGCCGAAGCAGCCGAGGCTATTGGAATAGGCCTTCAGTCCTTCTGCATAAAAGGCTCTGTTGCTGCAGATCGCAAGGTGGGTATCGGCCACGGAAATCTGGCCGCCATGTTGCTGCGCGAAGAGACGCAATGTTTTGCCTTTCTTGCCGGTCACGAATCTTTTGCCGCAGCCGAAGGAGCCATTAAGATTGCCGAAATGGCCAATAAAGTTCGGAAACATCCGCTTCGGGTTATTCTGAATGGGTTAGGCAAGGATGCCGCGCAAATTATTTCGCGTATTAACGGCTTCACCTATGTAGAGACCGATTTCGACTATTTATCCGGAGAGGTGACTGTAGTAAAGGAGGTTCCCTACTCAAAAGGATTGCGAGCCAAGGTAAAATGTTATGGCGCCAACGATGTACGCGAAGGAGTTGCCATCATGCACCTGGAGGGCGTAGATGTCTCCATCACCGGAAACTCCACCAACCCCACCCGCTTTCAGCACCCGGTTGCCGGAACCTACAAAAAAGAGTGTCTGGAACAGCGAAAACGGTACTTCTCGGTAGCATCCGGTGGCGGAACCGGGCGTACCCTTCACCCCGATAACATGGCTGCCGGCCCTGCCTCTTATGGTATGACCGACACTATGGGACGTATGCACGGCGATGCCCAGTTTGCCGGCTCATCTTCGGTACCGGCTCACGTTGAGATGATGGGTTTCCTGGGTATGGGTAATAATCCCATGGTAGGAGCCACCGTTGCCGTTGCTGTAGCACTTGAGCAGTCGTTGTAAACCATCTGTTGCAAATAAAAAAAAAGAGGGTGCTTTACAGCACCCTCTTTTTTTTATTTGGTTTTTCCGTTCTGGCCCGATTTAGCGGGAGCTGCACAGTTGCCGCAGCCGGCGCCCATACCATTTCCGTTCCCCTTTCCACGTTGCGCTCCGGAGCCATCACGCAGCCCCTTGCCTTTCTGATTTTTTCCCTGACCCATAGTGCACGCTGCGGTTCCGGCATTGTCGCAAATGCCGTCGTTATTGGCATCTACAAAGGAGGTATTGGCCTTGTTCCCTTTACGTTGGGTGGTTTTGTTGTCTTGCGCCATGGTGAAACTAACAGCAGCCATAAGGGCCAGTGCGGCAAAAAAGAGTTTTGTTTTCATAATGATGGGTTTATTAGTATTGATTGGGTTTGATAATTAATCCGAATTGATAAGTATATATGGCCTCTTATTGATGTTGAAGCCGGTTTCTTCTTCCCCTCTCACCCGGTTGCATAATTTGGTCAGGGGCAGTTTGTCGGTTCCCGGCACAATCGCAAAAGATTGGCAGAAGGGTTTGTTGCAACTGCTCCTTTTGTTGAACAGAGCATAACGTACAGAGCGAAAGGTAAAATTTATAGGTCTCTTTCTTAAGAAGGGCGTGATTCTCTCCAATCCTATGCGAAATGCGGTTCAGAAGCAGGGTGTCGGGGTGCGCTCCGGTAAGCTCTGTATGCATGGCACCCTTTAAGGAGTCGATGGCCATTAGAATCTCTTTAACCTTGGGCTGAAAGTTGCGCTGAGCATGACGAAAACCACTCATTTGCAAAGAATCAAACTGCAACTGATGCCGGAAATAGGAACCGTTAATGGCCACCTGACCCGATCCCGCCATTAAGAGTTCATTGTTCTGTTTATGCTGCTGTTTGTGGTAAAGCAGAGCGGCAACGGTCGAGATATTGAGTACAGCCAGAAGTACAACCAGCCATACAAGCAGGGTACGATTACTCTTCATGGCTCAGTAGATAATAAAAATCGAGATTCTCAATGGTGGTGTCATCAATGGGCAACCGGGTCTCTTGCGAATCAGCAAGTGAACGCCCAAGATGAATACCCGACAGGAGCACTACAGCAAGCGAAAGAGCCGCCAGTGAACCTCTCAGCCAGAAACGATAACCCGACGCGGCAGGGGCAATACGAGCCATAACACGGGTAGAAAGGAAGGGATCGGGCTGTTGGCCCTTTTCTCTCTCAATCATCCGATCTATATAAAATTCAGTGTCCATGGTTTGTTGTATTGTATAAGTAAGACAATGGCAAGGTTACTTTCCTACGATAGGTGCCAACTTTTTTCGCAGCGTACTTTTGGCGCGTTGCAATAGCTGCTCTACTGCTCCTTCGGAAGTGCGCATAACCACAGCAATCTCCTTTTGGGTTAACGCTTCATATTTGCTGAGGACAAAAGCGGTTTGCTGATTTTTCGGGAGTGAATCAATGGCTTTCCGAATGGCCTGATCTCTCTGCTCATCTTCCATAAGGGTGTGTGGGTCGCGCTGCGGATCTTCCGCTCCCAAAAACTGTTTAAGCATATCGCCGGCCACCACAACCAGATTGCGACGCCGAATCCGGGCCAACTGGTTAAGTGAGCGATTCACAGTAATCCGATAAAGCCAGGTAGAAAAGGCCGAATCGAACTTATAGGTTTCGAGTGCCTCATAGGCCCTGATAAAGACCTCTTGCGTCAGATCGTCGGCATCCTCTTTCGAATGCAAAAATCCCATCGCAGTACGAAACACCATACCTTGGTACCTCGCCACCAGTTCGGAGAAACGGTGGCGATTACCCTGAAGAATCTCATGAATGGTTTCCGATTCGGTTATCATGGGGAAGAAGATGCATGCTTTAGACCATTGTAAAAGCGAAATCCTACGAAAGGCTGAGAGAATTCACCGACCGAACCCAAAAATAGTACCGCGCACTACTGAGAGAACGAGTAATGGCAGAAAAATGTTCACCCTCAGGGGTCATAATCCCTGCCACAGAGAACAGTTATTCCGATTCGCTTATATCTTTGAGAAAAAATCGCGGTTATGGAACGTTCGTTCAAAGTGTCGTTGCACGAAGTGGTAGCACTTATCATCTCTGTGCTGCTTGTGGGTATTCTCATTAAGCTCCCTCTTATTCTCGGGATAGATTCGGATAATGATATCTTTTATCTGAAAAACATGGCGGTGATTGCGCTGGGAGGATTGTCGCTCTATCTGATTCTGGCCGACAGGCCCCCGAAACGCCTCCATTGGCTCATTCCGGCAGCCATATTTCTACTCTCCGCACTCTATATCAATTTACTGCCCTCAGAAGAAGAGAATAAGGTGGTTCTATTGGTATGTCT